>NZ_JBOGDD010000917.1:0-8496 GCF_050701675.1 Mycobacterium sp.
CGGGTCGCTCCAGGGGCGGGTGAAGAGCGAGATACTCCGGGAGTTCGGCGAGGAGCGCTACGTCGCGTGGCGCCGCTCCCATGACGTCGCCCCACCACCCATCTCGGCTGCCGAGTTCGAGCGACTGGCACGCGACCAGCGCTACGCAGCAATCCCGACGGAACTCATACCGCATGCGGAGAGCCTCGTGCAGGTCACCACCCGATTGCTGCCCTACTGGTCGGGCGCGATCACGCCCGGCCTTCGCGCGGGTCGCATCGCTTGCATTGTCGCACACGGCAATTCACTTCGAGCCCTGGTCACTCACCTCGACCGGCTGTCCGGCGAGGCGTCCGCCCGGCTCAACATCCCCACCGGAATACCACTGGTCTACGAACTCGACGACTCGCTCGAACCCGTCACGCCTGGCGGCAGATACCTCGACCAGGAGCGAGCCGTCATTGCGATCGAGGCGGTTGCGAACGAAGGACGGTGAGAACTTAACTCCCCCTTGGTAAATGGCAGCTCACCCCCGTTCGGGGGCGCGGCTCATCCGGCCGTGACGGCCTTGAACTCCGCGAGCGTGTCTCGCATGACGTCGGCGAAGGCGCGGTCATTGGACGCGTCGACCCAGGTGCCGAAGCCGATCCTGAACACCGCGATTCCCGCCTCTGCGGCCAACAGCGCGGCAGCGTCGCCGACCCCACGGCCGCGAAGCCCCCCGGCGACCGCCGCAGCGAGTGAGGCGAGCTTGATCAGTTCGCGCTCTTGAAGACTCGGGTTCGCGGCGATCACGCCCTGGCGTCTCTGCGCGTTTTCGCGACGCTCCTCGAAGAACCCGGCGGCGGCCTGAAGGGCGGCTCCAACGGCGTCGATGGGGGCGAGCGACTCGGGCGCACTCGCAACGGCGTTCTCGAACAATTCCACCAATGAGTCGGACCCGAAGAACAACACCTCTCGCTTGTCGGCGAAGTAGCGAAAGAAGGTGCGCTCCGTGAGTCCCGCTCGCTCGGCGATGTCTGCCACTGCAGTCGACTCGAAGCCCCGCTCGGCGTACAACTCCAACGCCGCCTCCTGAAGGCGGCCGACCGCATCCGGCTCCCATCGGCCCATGGGGAAGATGTTAGTTGATGACAGCCGCTGACATCCCGGCTATGGTGACGATGACAGTAACTGACATCAATTTCGTGGAGGTCTTCATGCGCATCTTCGTCACCGGCGCGTCCGGCTGGGTCGGCTCCGCCGTCGTCCCCGAGCTCATTGGCGCAGGCCACGACGTAGTCGGGCTGGCCCGCTCCGACGCCTCGGCGGCCGCACTCACCGAGGCAGGCGCCGACGTGCACCGCGGCTCCCTCGACGATCTCGACGGCCTGCGGGCTGCGGCGGTCGCGTCGGACGGTGTCATCCACCTGGCGTTCAAACACGACATCGCGTTCTCCGGCGACTTCGACGGCGCCGTCGCCGCCGACCGTCTCGCCATCGAGGCATTCGGCGAGGCGCTGGCGGGTTCCGATCGCCCGTTCGTCATCGCCGCGGGAACACTCGGTCTCACACCGGGGCGGGTGGCGACCGAACAGGACGGGCGCACCGCCGGTCAGGCTGCGATCGGCGGTGGGCCCGCGGGTCGAATGGACAACGCGCGACTGGTGCTGTCCCTCGCCGACCGCGGCGTCCGCTCGGTGGTGCTGCGGCTCCCGCCGACGGTGCACGGCGACGGCGACAACGGCTTCGTCCCCACCCAGATCGCCATCGCCCGCGACAAGGGCGTCTCCGGCTACATAGGCGAAGGAGCCAATCGCTGGCCCGCCGTCCACCGGTCCGATGCCGCCCGCCTCTTTCGCCTCGCCGTCGAGCAGGCGCCCGCCGGTTCGGTACTGCACGCGATCGACGACGAGGGCGTACCGGTCCGAGAGATCGCGGAGGTGATCGGGCGGCACCTCGACCTACCCGCGGTCTCGATCGCACCCGAGAACGCCGGCGCGCACTTCGGTTGGCTGGCGGGATTTCTCGACGCCGACAGCCCGGCCTCCAGCGCCGCGACCCGCGAGTCGACGGGGTGGCGTCCAACGCAGCCCAGGCTGATCGAGGATCTCGACAAGGGGCACTACTTCCAAGGCTGAACGCCGTGGACGGATGCGGGCCGGTGAGATTGATCACCGGCCCGCATCTGACTGTGGGCAGTCGGCCCGGCACGCCTTGCCATGTGCGCCCAGTCGGTGTAGCTGTGCTCGACGGTGTGCTGGCTACCACATTCGCAGGCGCAACGGCACGTCACGGACGGTACCGTCGCGCGGCGCATGAGCCATGGAGGGTAGCTGAAAGCTCCTGACTCACAATGGTGCTCGGGTCTCGATGCCCGATCGAAATCCTTCGACGAGTGAACCGCATCACAGCTCCGTGTCCACTCACAGCAAGCATGCAGGAATACATAGGTTTCCTTATCTATTTTTCTTGATAGTGCGCAAAGCAATGCGCCTATTAGCGATTCGAAATTTAGATCTGCCAAGGAGACACCATGTCAGCTCCAGCCAACGCCCGCGAGGCACGGCTAGCCCGTCGATTCGAGAGGTTGACCTCCGACGACGCGCAACTCATTGCCGCTCAGCCCGATCCATCGGTGACCGCCGCACTCGACGGCCTGATCCTCGCGGACGTGATCCGCACCGTGATGAATGGTTACGCCGACCGGCCTGCCCTCGGACAGCGCGCCGTCGAGTTCGTCACCGACGCCTCCGGCCGCACCGTCGCCGAACTGCAGCCGCACTTCGACACCATTACCTACCGCGAGACGTGGTCGCGCGTGCGGGCCCTCGCCGACGCACTGGCGGGAGACCCCGTCCAGCCCGGCGACCGGGTCGCAACGCTCGGCTTCACCAGCGCCGACTACGCCGTCGTCGACATGGCACTGTCACTGACCGGGGCCGTCGCGGTGCCGCTGCAGACCAGCGCGCCGGTTCGACAACTGCACCCGATCCTCGTCGAGACCGAGCCGGTCGCCATCCTCTCCAGCATCGACCACCTCGACGACGCCGTCGAGCTCGCGCTGACCGCCCACGCCCCGAAGCGGTTCGTCGTCTTCGACTACCACCCCCAGATCGATGATCACCGAGAGGCCTTTGAGTCCGCGGCCGCGCGCCTGGCCGAGCGTCACGTCAGTGTCGAATCGCTCGACGACGTCATCGCCAAGGGTGCCAAGCATTCCGACGTCCCCGAGACGCAGCGCGGCCATCAGGACGCTCTGCGTCTGCTCATCTACACCTCTGGCAGCACCGGCACCCCCAAGGGCGCCATGTACACCGACCGGCTGATGGCCAACTGCTGGCGCGGGTGGTTCAGCCCCGACTGGGACGTCGACGGCAAGCTGCCCGCGATCACGCTGAGCTTCATGCCCGTGAGCCACGTGATGGGCCGCGTCATCCTGTACTCCACGCTCGGTGTGGGCGGCACGGCGTACTTCGCCGCCAAGAGCGACCTGTCCACCCTGCTGGACGACCTTGCGCTGGTCCGCCCGACGAAGCTTGACCTCGTCCCACGCATCTGGGAGATGCTCTTCCAGGAGGTGCAGAGCGAGGTCGACCGCCGCACGGCGGAGGGCGCAGGCGATGCCGACCGGGCCGCCGTCGAGCTGCAGGTGATGGCCGAGCAACGCGACAATCTCATTGGCGGACGCCAGTTCTCGGCGATGACCGGCTCGGCGCCGATCTCACCGGAGCTGCGCGCCTGGGCCGAGGAGTTCATCGACATCCACCTCATCAACGGCTACGGCTCCACCGAGGACGGCGTCGTGCTCGTCGACGACAAGCTCCGCCGCCCACCCGTGCTCGACTACAAACTGGTCGACGTGCCGGACCTCGGCTACTTCGCCACCGACCGCCCGCATCCGCGCGGCGAGCTGTGGGTCAAGTCCGCCGACGTGATCCCCGGCTACTACAAGCGACCCGACGTGACGGCCGAACTCTTCGACACCGACGGCTGGTACCACACCGGTGACGTCTTCGCCGAGACCGGGCCCGATCAGCTGATCTACGTCGACCGCCGCAACAACGTGCTGAAGCTCTCCCAGGGCGAGTTCGTCACCGTCTCCAAGCTGGAGGCGGCCTACGGCGGCCACCCGTCGGTGCGCCAGATCTTCGTGTACGGCAACAGCGCCCGCTCCTACGTGCTGGCGGTGATCGTCCCCACCGACGACGCTCTGGCCAGCGTCGGCGGAGACGTCGCCGCGGTCAAGCCGCTGTTGAGCGACGCGTTGCAGAGCATCGCGCGCGAGGCCGGGTTGCAGTCGTATGAGATCCCTCGCGACTTTCTCGTCGAGACCACACCCTTCACGCTGGAGAACGGCCTCCTCACGGGCATCCGCAAGCTGGCCCGCCCCCAGCTCAAGGCCCATTACGGCCCCGAGCTCGAACAGCTCTACGTCGACCTGACCGACGGACAGGCGGACGTCTTGCGCACCCTGCGCAAGGACGGGGCGAACCGTCCCGTCCTCGAGACGGTCGGCAAGGCCGCCAGTGCACTGCTCGGCGCAGCCTCCTCCGATGTCGCACCCGATGCCCAGTTCACCGATCTGGGCGGAGATTCGTTGTCGGCGTTGACCTTCGCCAATCTCCTGCACGACATCTTCGAGGTCGACGTGCCCGTCGGCGTGATCGTCAGCCCGGCCAGCGACCTGGCGGCCATCGCCGCGTACGTCGAGACGCAGCGCACCGGTGATTCCAAGCGGCCCACCTACGACGCGGTCCACGGCCGTGACGCCACCGAGGTGCACGCCCGCGATCTCGTCTTGGATCGATTCATCGACGAGGCGACTCTGTCTGCGGCACCGTCGCTTCCGGGACCTGCGCGGGAGGTCCGTACCGTTCTGCTCACCGGGTCGACCGGTTTCCTGGGCCGCTACCTGGCGCTGCAATGGCTCGAGCGGATGGACCTCGTCGACGGCAAGGTCATCTGTCTGGTCCGCGCCAAGACCGACGAGGAGGCGCGCCACCGCCTGGACGACACGTTCGACAGCGGCGATCCGAAGCTCGTCGAGCACTACCAGTCGCTGGCGGCCGAACATCTCGAGGTGCTCGCCGGCGACAAGGGTGAGGCGAATCTCGGTCTGGACCAAGCGACTTGGCAACGGCTGGCCGACACCGTCGACCTGATCGTCGATCCGGCCGCACTGGTCAACCACGTGCTGCCCTACAGCCAGCTGTTCGGGCCCAACGTCGTCGGCACCGCCGAGCTCATCCGCATCGCGCTCACCACGCGCATCAAGCCGTTCGTCTATGTCTCGACGATCGGCGTCGGCGACGGCATCGAGCCGGGCAAGTTCGTCGAGGACACCGACATCCGGCAGATGAGCGCCACCCGCGAGGTCGGCGACAACTACGCCAACGGTTACGGCAACAGCAAGTGGGCGGGTGAGGTGCTGCTGCGCGAGGCCAACGACCTGGCCGGGCTGCCCGTATCCGTCTTCCGCTGCGACATGATCATGGCCGACACCACCTACGCCGGCCAGCTGAACGTGCCGGACATGTTCACCCGGATGATGCTGAGCCTGGTGGCGACGGGGGTGGCACCGGCCTCGTTCTACGAGATGGACGCCGACGGCAGTCGGCAGCGAGCGCACTTCGACGGTCTTCCCGTGGAGTTCATCGCAGACGCGATCTCGACGCTTGGCGTGCAGGTTCAGGCCGGCTTCGAGACGTACCACGTGATGAATCCGTACGACGACGGTATCGGCATGGACACCTACGTCGACTGGCTCATCGACGCCGGTTACCCGATCACGCGGGTGCCCGCCTACTCCGATTGGTTGGCGCGGTTCGACACCTCGCTGCGGGCACTCCCCGAGAAGCAACGGCAGGCATCGCTACTGCCGCTGCTGCACAACTACCAGTCACCGGATCACCCGATCAACGGGTCGCTGGCACCTGCGGACCGGTTCCGGACGGCAGTACAGGACGCCAAAATCGGCCCCGACAAGGACATCCCGCACATCACCGCGTCGGTGATCGTCAAGTACGTCACCGACCTGGAGCTGCTCGGGCTGGTCTGACCGCCAACGAAAAGGCCCACCTCCGAGTAACTTTCACTCGGAGGTGGGCCTTTGTCGTTAGCGTCGGTTGTCGTTGGCGACGACCGACGAAATCAGTAGTTGTTGCAGGTGTTCGCGACCTGAGAGATCAGCCCGACGTTCTGCGCAACCTGGGGAACACCCCGTACCTGATCTATCAGCTGCTGGCGCTTCGCCGGCGGCGCGGCAACCAGGCTCTGTATCCATCCGGTTGCGACGGGGCTGCTGGTCACCTGGTTGGCCGCAGCCGGGTCCTCTGCGGTGAGCGCCGCGATCACCTGCGGATAGGTGCAGGTCGAGTTGACGATGGCCTCGTCGCCGGGCGCAGCCGAAGCGATCCCGCTTCCCGCTGCAAGCGCAATCGCCAAACCACCAAGACCGGCAGCCATTCTCATTGTCAAAGCCATTCTGATCCACCTTCCGACACGTAAGCCCGACGGCATCATCGAAGTGTCGTCACTGAGTTTAACCGTCGGTAATGCCGTTGGCGTTACGTGATCATCGTCACCGCATCGTCGCCGAGGCCGAATATCGAAGGGGGAATCGTTGCCGGCACGGCCGACCGGACGTCGAACCGCAGTTCAGACCGCTACCGGCGACCGATCAGGAAGCCACTCGTTTGCCGGTATCGCGTGTGGTCGCCATCCTCCCACGCTGAGGGCGTAACGGAGGAGTCACTCGGCGACGAGTTGGTCGCTGTCGACGAACACCAGGCTGTCGTCGTCCAGCTGCACCGCCCAGCGACGCGCGGCCTCGGCGATGCGGTCGCCGCCGATCTCAACCGGAATGCCGATGCCGTCACCGAAGTCGTCGACGACGACGCCATGGGCTTCCTTGTCGGTGCTCGGGAAGACCCGTACCCGGGCAGTAATCGTCACTTCGGCTTCTTCGCGTTCACTCATGGTCACTCCCCCGTCTGCGAACGTCCTTCTTAGTGTTCACATTCTCGGACAAAGCACTGCCCCGCGGGGCGATTCGGCCGATATTGAATTCAATGTCACTCACCGTCACACCGTCACGACCGCGATGCCTCGATCGGTGAAGGGACGGGTCTGGGCGTCCGTGGCGGCGGAGTCGGTGACCACCGTGACGTCGGGAGGCAGTGGCGCCCATGCGTGGAACGGCCGGGCACCCAGCTTCGCGGCGTGAGCGAGGACGTACACCGCGCCGGCCCGCTCCATCATGAGTTCCTTGAGGCGCGTCTGTTCCAATTCGGCCTCACATATTCCGCGGTCGGCGGTGACGGCGTCGGCGCCGAGGAAGGCCCGGTCGAACGACAGGCGGGCGAGCGCGGATTCAGTCAATGGCCCCACGAAGCCCTGACTCAGGTGTCGCAGTGTTCCACCGAGGCATTCGATGTGCACTGCATCGGCATCGGCGAGCGCTTCGAGCGCGGTGAGGCCGGCCGTGATCACCGTGAGACCCTCCGCCGCGCGCAGGAACTCGCCCATCGCGCCGACGGTGGTACCCGCGTCGAGCAGGATGGTCTCGCCGGGAAGCACTTGCGTCGCCGCCCATTTCGCGATTGCCCGCTTGGCGTCGTAGCCCTCGAGCGTGCGCTGTCGGATCGACGGCTCGGGATGGGCACCGAGGGCGATCGCGCCGCCGTAGGTTCTTGCGATCAGTCCCTCGGCGGTCAGCTGGGCGAGGTCACGGCGGATGGTCGACGGGGTGACGACGAAGAGTGTGGAGAGCTCCTCGACGCTTGCGAGCCCGCTGGTCTTCGCGAGTCGGACGATCTCGGAGCGTCGTGCCTTCGACTGTCGGACCGCCATCGCCTCTCCTAGACCGTGGCCGTGCTCGTGGCCAGTTCCGCCGCCTGCCTGAGGGCTTCGATCATGCTACCGGGCTCGGCGATGCCCTTACCTGCAATGTCGAAAGCCGTTCCGTGGTCAACCGACGTGCGGATCACGGGCAGGCCGACGGTGATGTTGACGCCGGCTTCGAGGCCGAGCACCTTGACGGGACCGTGGCCCTGATCGTGGTACATCGCGACGATGAGGTCGTAATCGCCGCGGCCTGCGAGGAAGAACGCGGTGTCAGCCGGCAAGGGGCCGTGCACGTCGACGCCTTCGGCGCGCAACAGTTCGACGGCGGGGACGATCTTCTGATCCTCTTCGCCATAGCCGAACAGGCCGTTCTCGCCGGCGTGTGGGTTGATGCCGCACACGCCGATCTTCGGATTCGCGTTGCCCGACCTGACGAGGGCGTCATGGCCGCGGCGGATGGTCCGCTCCACCAGTCCCGGCTCGATTCTGGCGACGGCGTCCAACAGCCCGATGTGAGTGGTCACGTGAATGACCTTGAGCGTGGGTGAGGACAGCATCATCGACACTTCTTCGGTACCGGTCAGATGCGCGAGCAGCTCGGTGTGGCCGGGGTAGATGTGCCCGGCGGCATGCAGCGCTTCCTTGTTGAGCGGAGCGGTGCAGATCGCCTGTACTTCGCCGGCCACCGCC
>NZ_JBOGDD010000918.1:0-6264 GCF_050701675.1 Mycobacterium sp.
GAGCAGTGTGCGCAAGTTCTGTTTGATGGCGGCAATGATGGCGATGGCGGTCATGGTGGGGGTGAGTGTCGCCGGGGTGGCGTCGGCGGCGGCGGACAAGTGTGAGCACCGCTTCGGGTCCCATCAGCAAGTGGCTGATGGCGGTGGCATGCAGGACTGGTCGGTCACGGATCTGAAGAAGAGCGGTGACGTGGCGCCTGGTTTCCCGGTGGCCGGGCAGCTGTGGGAGGCGACCGCCACGGTGACGGCGATCTCAGGGACCTCGACACCGGTGATTCCCAACTTCAGCGCGACATCTGACGGCGGCAGCTACCCGGTGCTGTGGCAAGTGGCGAGTCCGAACGGCATTTCCCCTGCCACGCTGGCCCAAGGTCAGACGGCCACCGGCAAGGTCTACTTCGACGTCACCGGCGGTAACCCCATGGCGGTCACCTACACCGCTGGCGGCGCCACCCCGCTGATGTGGTGCTGCGACGACGCGATGATGGCGATGCCGATGGACAAGTGCACGTGCTGCGCCGAAATGAAGGAACCGTGCCCGTGCTGTGCGGGAAAGATGTAAGACGAGGCAACCGCCACATTGGCACTTGAGGCCGTCGCACTTGAGGCCGTCGTGGCGGGCCGCCGGACGGTGAGGCCCACCGTTCGGCGGCCCTCACTTGCCGGACGTGGCAGCCGAGTTCGGCCTTCGTGCCGCCGACTGCGGCGATCAAAGGCCGAAGGCGTGGCCGTGGATGAGGATGACCAGTCCGATCCCCACGAGGACGACGGGGAGCACGACGTGGCCCCAGCGCGACAACGCGTGGGCGATGAGGGGACGCCGGGCGAAGAAGTGCCCGGCAACGCACCACGCCGCGACGAGGATCAGAAATACCGCGATGTAGGTGAGCAGTCCCGGGGTGGCGCTGGTGGCGAACACCGGGACGTAGACCCCGATGTTGTCGCCGCCGTTGGCCAGGGTGACCGCAGCGACGGTCAGGACGCCAGGGCCGCGCTCGGTGTTCTTCGTGGCGGCGACGTCGTGAGGCGAATCAGGGTCGTCCTGGGCGGTGCCGCAGTGGCGGTCGCGCCAGGCGGTGACCGCGGCGCGCACACCCAGGATGAGGGGAAGCAGCCCCAGGTAGGGGATGGCCGTGTCGGGGAGCAGGCCGGCACCGAGCGCGCCGAAGATGGCGGCGGCGAGGATGGCGATGAAACCCAAATACTGCCCCAGCACCACGCGCAGGACACTCTTGCGGCCGATGGCCTGGCCGAAGAACAGGGCCAAGACGACGATGTCGTCGATGTTGGTGACGGCGAACAGCCCGACGGCCTGGCCGATCAGCGTGACGTTCACCGATGTGCACTTAGCGGGAGTTCGCCGCGATACATGCCGTGGCTCAACGGGTTTCGCCCCGACGGCGGCGGGTACCGGTGGCGGGACGCGCGACGGCCTGGCGGTGCATGCGCGACAGTCTAGGGATGGTGGCCAGCTGGGTGCAGGAACCTCGACTCCTCGCGACACTGACGTGGACGCCCGCGCGCAGGGCTGATCACGACGGTTGGCGGACGTCATCGGCACCGCTGTCACGGCCGATACGGTCCGGTCCACATGGCCCGACGGTGCCCGCTCGGCTGGGCTGCCCCGTGGCAAGGTTGGCTCTCACCTGCAGGCCGACAGCCGAACGGGCCGCCGTGGAATCAGGTCGACCGGCCTTTGACCCCTCCCGCTGACCAGGGTGGGCTACAGGTCCCCAAAGGCGTAGCCGCTGGGGATTTGAGCAGGAGCCGTTCCGTAGACCACGGCGATTTCGTCGTGGCCGTGCAAGGTCAGAGCGCCAGGGTTGCCGGTCACCTGCCGACCGTTGACGTAGGCGCGCAACGGGGAACCGGTGGTGGCGGTGCGGTTCCCGAGCTGCGATGCGGTCAACGTGACGTTCCATTCGGAGAAGAACTGCGCGAGGCTGAAGGTGCTCTGGGTCGGCGATTCGACGTGGATGACGCCGCTGGTGTCGTGGGTGTGCAGCGGACTGATCGCGCCGCCGCGCTCGTCGATCCCGATGCCGGCGGGAACCGCCACGGCGGTGCCGTCGACGAACACGTCGAGGTGGGCATGCAGGTGAAGCACCGAACCCTCTGAGCGCAACAGCGGCAGCCCAGACTGCTTGACGGCAGCAGGGACGTCGGTCGGGGCGGGCCAGGGCGGTGCGCTGCTGGTGCCGGTGGCCGAGATCAGGGGGGTGTCCGGGATCGCACCGACGGCGGTGGCGCGAGCGGGGTGCAGCCTGGTGGTCAGCACGACCATAACCGCGGCAAAGGCGACGACCACCGTGACCCCGACGACGAGCAGCCACCGACTGGGTCCATTGCCGCGGCGCATCGCGGCGACCGAGGAGGCCCCGCGACCCCGCCCGGTCAGGGATCGCGGTGTGACCGGGGTGCGATTCTTCACGCTCATGAGAGGCCCAGCGAGATCGCAGAATTGGTCACCGCGCCATGAGCAGCTCCCACGGGAGCCAGCCGATCCGTGCCGAGCCGGACGTGTCCGGGGCCCGGCGCGGCCTCCGTCGGCCCGGGATCAGCCGGCGCGGCGGCGGAAGGCGCGTCGCGTCGGCGGTCGCGCATCATCATCCACATCATCACGCCCATCGCGACGGGGCAGGCCAGTCGCGCCAGCGTCAGCAGCACATCGAGCATCAGCGTCCTCCACATTCGTCGTCGGCCGCGAGCTTTCGCCGCCCACTTCATCTACTATCTCGGTACCGACATAGTAGATGAAGGAATGCTCTGGTGCGGTGCGGACGACGGGACGGCACCGACGACGGCGTGTGGGCCTTGGCGCTGCGCCGTCGTCACCACCTGACCGCCGAGGTCCCGTGAGTGGGCGAGACAGGAGATCGACGGCGATGGAGAAGATGACCAGGCGGGCGGCGCTGGCGCTGCTGGGCACCGGCGGCGGACTCGTCGGCGTGGCGTACGCCCTGCGCGGTGTGCTCGGCGCCCCGTTCAACGGTTCCGCTGCGGGGCCCGCCGACACCGGGGACCCGCCGATGATGGGCGGCCCCGAGGGTTCCCCGATGATGGGCGCCACGTCGAGGATGGACATGAGCACCTACATGGACATGTTCGCCCGGCACACCGAGATTCGGCGCCGCGTGGAGGACATTCCCGGCGGCGTGCGCACCACCACCGAGTCCGACGCCGAGGACCTGGTGGCCCAACTGCAGGGGCACGTCGCCACGATGTACGCCCATCTGGATCAGCGCGCCGAAGTGACGTGCATGAGTGCAAGTCTGCCGACGCTGTTTCGGCGCGCCCACGACTATCAACGTCACCTCACCTTCACCGCCACGGGCGTCGTCGCGGTGGAGACCGCGCGCGACCCGGCCGTGATCGACGCCATCCGCGCGCACGCCCGGGAAGTCACCGGATTCGTCACCGACGGCATGCCCGCAATGATGGCGGCGATGATGGGCCACCCCACGGCCGAACCCGGCTCCCAACCCCCTCGATGAGATCGTCACGGCACATCCGGCGATGCAGACCGAACTCGGCGGGGCCAGGCGTGCCCGCCGCTGGCTCGTTCACCAGGGCAGTGAGTTACTATCTCGGTACCGAGATAGTAGGGACATGCGTACCGGCACGGGCGCCGGTGGCAAGCGGATCGGCGCTGTGGCAGACCGGACGCGGCGAGGGCGCGGCACGGCGAGCGGGAGTGGGTGGCATCGGTGCGGGTGTTCGGTGAACTGGAAACGGTGGTGATGGCCCAGCTGTGGGCCACCGACGGACAGGGCACGGTCCGGGAGGTAGTCGACCGGATACGCCCGGACCGTGAGGTCGCCTACACCACCGTGCTCTCGACGATGGAGAACCTGTACCGCAAGGGCCATCTGCGTCGGGAACGCGAGGGTAAGGCGTTTCGCTACCGCACCGTGCTCAGCCACGCCGAACACATCGCCGGGTTGATGCGCGAGGTCCTCAACGACGGTGAACAGCACACCACCGCGGTGCTGATGCACTTCGTCGACGAGATGAGCCCCGAGGAACTCGCCGGGCTCAAGGACGTCATCCGACGCCGCGGCCGGGGAGTCGCCAAGCGATGAACCTCGCCGTATGCCTGCTCGCCTACGCGCTGTCCCTGACGGTGTTGGGGCCGGCGGTGGTGTCGCGGGTCACCCGTGCCGGCGCCGCGCCGCGGTGGGGCATCGCCGCATGGCTGGCCATGATGGGAAGTGTCCTGGTGGCCGCGGTGGCCGCGGTCGCACTGTTCGTGTCGCAGACCCTGGCCTCCTGGGGTCGGATCGGTGCGGTGTTGACCGGGTGCGTCGCCGGGTTGGGAATGATCGCCCGCGGCGGATACGGCGACCTGGTGCAGATCGGCGTCCTGGCGCTGGCGGCGATGAGCACCCTGGCCGTGGCCATCCTCACCGGCCGCGCCGCGCTGGCTCTGCGTCGCATGCGTCGGCACGGTCACGAGCACGGTCACGCCGTCCGGATCGCGACCGGGGACACCACCCCACGAGGCCCCGGGGGCGCGTTCGTCGTCGACAGCGACCGCCGCGGGGTGTACTGCCTCGCCGGTCGCCCGCACACCATCGTCATCACCCGCGCCGCCCTCGACGCCTTGGACCACACTCAGCTGGCCGCGGTGCTCGCCCACGAACGTGCCCACCTGCGCGGGCATCACCACCGGATCTTGGCCCTGACCGGCGCACTGAGCACACTGTTCCCCCGGGTCGGGCTGTTCACCCACGGAGCCGCCGCTGTCGCCCGGCTCCTAGAGATGCGCGCCGACGACGTCGCCGCCCGCCGCCACAGCCCCGACACCGTCGCCGACGCCCTCCTCGCCCTCAGCCTTCCAAGTGGAACCGTCACAGCCTCGACGCCGGCAGCGGCGCTCAGCGCCGCCGGACTGGCAGTGACCCAACGCGTGGAACGACTGTTGTTCCCGCCCAACGCCATCACGGCCCGTCTTGGCCTCATCCTCGCGACGGGCGCGGCCCTTCTCGCGCCGATCCTCGGGATCGCGCTGATGATCACCCAGCCAGGCATGGCGTGCATCTAGCGGATCCGGGCAGCCGGTGCAGGTGACGACGTGGATGCCGCGGCGGACCAACAGCCTCACCCTTGCGTTACATACCCCTAGGAGTATGTAGAGGCACGGGTCGTAGTAGTTCGAAGAGGAGTGCGGCCAGCTCACGTCTTGGCGTCCACCACCACGTGGCATCCAATGCACCTGCCCCTCGTGCTCTCGCCCAGCTATGGCACCACCACCGACCGACTACTAATCCGAGACGGGTGAAATCGTCCGTTACGCCGGATGTGTCGACACTGCGGCGGCGATACGGTCCAGGGCCTTTGTGTTCACGCGGTAGTAGGCCCATTTGCCGCGCTGGTCGCGGCTGACGAGGCCGCTGTCGACGAGCAGCTTCATGTGGTGCGACACGGTGGGTTGGCTGAGTCCGAGCGGTTCGGTGAGGTCGCAGATGCAGGCTTCACCGCCGTCGGATGCGGCGATGAGGGAGACCAGCTTGACCCGGGCCGGATCGGCGAGCGCCTTGAATACCATGGCCAGGCGTTCGGCGGCTGGGGTGTCCAGCACGCCGCCGGTCAGCGGTGAACAGCAGGCAGCCGCGTCGCTCGAAGTCAACGGGACAGTCGCGGTGGCCATGCCATCCATGATGCCACACGCATTGACAAACATCGATGGGTCGAGCACCCTCAATTCATCGAAGAACATCGATGAGAGGAGTCGAGTATGTCGGAACAGCCCGTCGTGGTAATCGGAGCCGGACCGTTGGGGTTGGCGGCGGCCGCGCACCTGCTCGAGCGTGGTCTCACCCCCCTGGTGCTGGAAGCCGGCCCGAGTCCCGCTGCGGCGGTCGAGCAGTGGGAACACGTCCGCACCTTCTCTCCGTGGCCCGAACTGGTCGACCCCGCGGCCGCCAAGCTGCTCGAGCCGACCGGCTGGACGGCTCAAGAGTCAGGGTTCCCGACCGGGCGGGAGTGGATCGACGACTATCTGGCGCCGTTGGCAGACACCTTGGGTAAGCGGGTGCACTACGGCGCACGGGTAGCGGCGGTGTCTCGGCTGGGCCGGGATCGGCTGGTCACCCCAGGCCGAGCGGAGGCGCCGTTCGTGGTGCACGTGACCAATGCGGACGGCACCGAGTGCCGGGTTCGGGCCCAAGCGGTCGTCGACGCCTCGGGCACCTGGGGTCAGCCCAATCCTGCTGGCGCGGATGGTGTTCCCGCGGTCGGCGAACGTGCCGCCGTGGCCGCCGG
>NZ_JBOGDD010000919.1:0-6041 GCF_050701675.1 Mycobacterium sp.
CTCCAACTCTGCCTGCTCACCCCGCTGCTGCCCGTCCGGCAGACGACGGCCACGATCCTGTGGCCGCAGGGCGTCGGGCCCGACGGGCTGATCACCGACGTGACCGCGCCACTGGTGTCCGGCGCACCCCTTGCCCTCGACGTCACCATTCCGTGCCAGGCCGTCTCGACGCTGCCCGCCGCGGGCGGGGTGGTGTTCTCGACGATCCCCGACGGCGGCATCGACGCCACCCGAAACGGCCTGTTCGTGCGGGCCACCACCGACAGCGTCGTCGTCGCCTTCCGTGACTCCGTGGCCGCCGTCGCACCACGACAGGCCGTCGACTCGGGCGCGTGCAGCGCACTGCACATCTGGGCCAACGTCGGCGGGGTCGGCGCTGACTTCGTCGGCATCCCCGGCGCCACCGGAACCCTGGCGCCCGAGAAGAAGCCGCAGGTTGCGGGCGTCTTCACCGAGCTGAAGGTCCCGGCCCAAGCCGGCCTGTCCGCCCGCATCGACGTCGACACCCGCTTCATCACCTCCCCAACCACGCTGAAGACGGCCCTGATGGTCCTCGGCGTGCTGGCCACCATCGCGTCGATCGTGGCGCTCGCCGTGCTGGACAGGCGCGCGGGCCGCCGGGTGCACGGTGCGTGGCGCAGGTTCTGGCGAGTCGGGCTCGCCACCTGGCTGGCCGACGTAGCGGTCATCGGCACCCTGCTGCTGTGGCACGTCGTCGGCGCCATCTCGTCGGATGACGGCTACAACCTGACCATCGCGCGGGTGTCCGGCGACGCGGGCTACGTGGCCAATTACTACCGCTACTTCGGCGCCACCGAAGCACCGTTCGACTGGTACCAGTCGGTGCTCGCGCACCTCGCCGCCATCAGTGCCACCGGAGTGTGGACGCGCCTGCCCGCGCTGCTGGCGGGTCTGGCGACCTGGCTGTTGCTGAGTCGCTGGGTGCTCCCCCGGCTGGGACGGCGGCTGGCGGTGAACCGAGTGGCCGTCTGGACCGGCGCCGCCGTGTTCCTCGCCAGCTGGCTCCCGTTCAACAACGGCTTGCGCCCCGAACCGCTCATCGCCTTCGGCGTACTGCTGACGTGGGTTCTGGTGGAGTACGCAATCGGGACGCGCCGGCTCTGGCCCGCCGCCGTCGCGATCATCGTCGCGATGTTCAGCGCCACGCTGGCGCCACAGGGGCTGATCGCGATCGCGCCGCTTCTGGTCGGCGCCCGTTCGATCGCCGGGATCGTCCGCGCCAGGCGGTCCGGCGAGGACGGCACCGGACTGCTGGCCCCGCTGGCCACCTACGCGGCGTCACTGTCACTGCTCTTCGTGATCGTCTTCCGCGACCAGACGCTGGCCACCGTCGCCGAGTCCGCCAGGATCAAGTACACCGTCGGCCCGACCATCGCCTGGTACCAGGAGTTCCTCCGCTACTACTTCCTGACCGTCGAGGACAGCGTCGACGGATCCCTGACCCGACGCTTCTCGGTGCTCATCCTGCTGCTGTGCCTCTTCGGCATCCTCGCGGTGGTGCTGCGCCGCGGCAATCTGCCGGGCATGGTCAGCGGTCCGGTGTGGCGCCTGATCGGCACGACGGCCATCGGTCTGTTGCTGCTGACCTTCACCCCCACCAAGTGGGCCGTGCAGTTCGGGGCGTTCGCGGGCCTCGGTGGAGCGCTCGGCGCGGTCACCGCGTTCACGTTCTCCCGCGTCGGGCTGCACAGCCGACGCAACCTCGCGCTGTACGTCACCGCGCTGCTGTTCGTGCTGGCCTGGGCGACCTCGGGCATCAACGGCTGGTTCTACGTCGGCAACTCCGGCGGGCCCTGGTTCGACAAGCAACCGGTGCTCGCGGGGCAACCCGTGACGACGATGTTCCTGGTGCTCGCGATTGCGTCCGGTCTGCTGGCCGGCTGGCTGCACTTCCGGATGGACTACACCGGGCACGTCGAGGTCGCGAACACGCGCCGCAACCGGGTGCTGGCCTCGACGCCGTTGCTGGTGGTGGCGACGTTGATGGTGCTGTTGGAAGTCGGGTCGATGGTGAAGGGCGCTGCGGCCCGCTATCCCAACTACACGACCGCCCTTGCCAACGTCGACGCGCTCACCGGCCGAGCGAGCTGCGCGATGGCCGACGCCGTCCTCGTCGAAGCCGACCCGAATGCCGGCCTCCTGCAACCTGTTTCGGGTCAGCAGTTCGGACCGGACGGCCCGCTCGGCGGCACCGATCCCCAAGGTTTCACGCCCAACGGCGTCAGCGACACCCTTCTGCCGCCCGAGCCGGTCACCGCCAACCCCGGCACCGTCAACTCCCCGGGATCGCCCGACAAGCCGAACGTCGGCATCGGGTTCTCGGCGGGCACCGGCGGCGGCTACGGTCCCGCCGGCATCAACGGATCGCGGGTGTTCCTTCCGTTCGGGCTCGACCCGGCGCGCACCCCCGTGATGGGCAGCTATAGCGAGAACACCGCAGCGGCCAGGGCGACGTCGGCCTGGTACGAGCTGCCGCCAAGAACGCCGGATCGGCCCCTTGTCACCGTCACCGCGGCGGGCGCCATCTGGTCCACCGACGAGGAGGGCGAGTTCAGTTACGGCCAGTCGCTGAAACTCCAATGGGGCGTGCGCAACCCGGACGGCAGCTTCCGTCCGTTGGCCGAAGTCCAGCCCATCGACCCGGTCACGCCGCAGCGAGCCTGGCGCAACCTCCGCTTCCCGCTGGCCTGGGCACCACCGGAGGCCAACGTCGCCCGCATCGTCGCCGACGACCCCAACCTGTCCACCGACCAGTGGCTCGCGTTCACACCGCCCCGCGTGCCGGTGCTGCAGACCGCAAGTGAGTTCCTCGGGTCGACGACACCGGTGCTGATGGACATCGCGTCGGCCGCGAACTTCCCGTGCCAGCACCCGGCGACGCAGCACCTCGGCATCGCCGAGCTCCCCGAATACCGGATTCTGCCCAACTCCAAGCAGGTCGTCGTCTCGTCCAACCAATGGCAGTCCGCTGACGACGGTGGGCCCTTCCTCTACATCCAGGCCCTGCTGCGCACCGCCACGGTGCCGACGTACCTGAGCGGGGACTGGTATCGCGACTGGGGCTCCATCGAGCGCTACGACCGGATAGTGCCCGCGACAGCCGCCCCCAAGGTCGCCGTCGAGGTGGGCACCGAGACGGTTCTTGGCTGGACGCGCCGCGGCCCCATCCGGGCCCTGCCATTGGAAACTGACTCATGAGATCGGACGCCAAGACCACCCGCTGGGTGGCGATGATCGCCGGTTTGATCGGCTTCGTGCTGTCGGTGCTGACGCCGCTGCTTCCCGTCGTGCAGACGACCGCGACGGTGAACTGGCCCCAGGGTGGGCAGCTCGCCAACGTCACTGCGCCGCTGATCACCCTGACGCCGGTCACCATGTCGGTCACCGTGCCGTGCGAACTGATCAGCACCATGCCACCCGCGGGCGGGATGGTGCTCGGCACCGCACCCGCCGACGCCAAGGACGCAGCGCTCAATGCGCTGTTCGTCAACGTCAGCAGCACCCGCGTCAACGTCACCGACCGCAACGTGGTGGTCGCGAGTGTTCCGCGAGCCAAGGTGGTCGGTTCCCCTGGCACGCCGGGATGTTCGAGCATCGAGATCACGTCCAGCGATACGGGCACCTTCGCGACGTTCGTCGGGATGAGCGACCCACAGACCGGCAAGGAGCTCCGCACCGGATTCGCCGACCCCAACCTGCGGCCCAACTTCGTCGGTGTCTTCACCGATTTGACCGGGCCTGCGCCGCAGGGGCTTTCACTTTCGGCGACGATCGACACCCGATTCACCACCAAACCGACGGCCGCGAAGCTCGGCGCGATGCTGCTGGCCATGGTCGCCACCGTCATCGCGCTCGTCGCGCTGTGGCGCCTCGACCAGCTCGATGGCAGGCGCATGCAGAGGGTGATCCCGTCGCGTTGGCGGACGTTCACGCCCGTCGACGTCGTCGTGGTCGGCGGGTTCCTGCTCTGGCACGTCATCGGCGCCAACTCGTCGGACGACGGCTACATCCTTCAGATGGCCCGCGTCGCCGACCGGGCCGGGTACATGTCCAACTACTTCCGGTGGTTCGGCAGCCCCGAGGATCCGTTCGGCTGGTTCTACAACCTGCTCGCGCTGATGACCCACGTCAGCGACGCCAGCATCTGGATGCGGTTGCCAGACCTGATCTGTGCGCTGGTGTGCTGGCTGCTGCTCTCGCGCGAGGTGCTGCCCCGGCTCGGGCCCGCGGTGGCGTCGAGTCGTGCCGCCATGTGGTCCGCAGGACTGGTGTTGCTCGCCGCGTGGATGCCATTCAACAACGGGCTTCGGCCCGAGGGTCAGATCGCCACGGGAGCGCTGATCACCTACGTGCTCATCGAGCGCGCGATCATCTCGGGTCGGCTCACCCCTGCCGCGCTGGCGATCACGGCTGCGGCCTTCACCCTCGGCATCCAGCCGACTGGCCTGATCGCGGTCGCCGCGCTGCTGGCCGGTGGTCGGCCCCTGCTGCGCATCCTGGTGCGCAGGCGCCGCGTCGTCGGCACGTGGCCGCTGGTCCTCCCGCTCCTTGCCGCGGGAACCATCATCCTCACGGTCGTCTTCGCCGACCAGACGTTTGCAACGGTGTTGGAAGCCACCAGGATTCGCACCGCCATCGGTCCGAGCCAGGCGTGGTACACCGAGAACCTGCGCTACTACTACCTGTTCCTGCCGACCGTCGACGGTTCGCTCTCGCGCCGATTCGGTTTCTTCATCACCGCGTTGAGCCTCTTCTCGTCGCTATTCATCATGTTGCGCCGCAAGCGGATTCCCGGCGTCGCCCGCGGCCCGGTGTGGCGCCTCGTCGGCATCATCTTCGGCACCATGTTCTTCCTGATGTTCACGCCGACCAAGTGGGTGCATCACTTCGGCCTGTTCGCCGCCGTCGGTGCCGCGATGGCAGCGGTCGCCACCGTGCTGGTATCGCGGGTCGTGCTGCGCTCGGCGCGCAACCGGATGGCCTTGACCGCCGGCGTGCTGTTCGTGCTGGCCCTGACGTTCTCCAGCACCAACGGTTGGTGGTACGTCTCGAGCTACGGCGTCCCGTTCAACAACGCGATGCCGAAGGTCGGCGGCGTCACCGTCAGCACCATCTTCTTCGCACTGTTCGGAATTGCCGCACTGTGGGCGTTCTGGCTGCACTTCGCGCGCGACCGCACCGAGAGCAGGCTGGCGCGCCTGGTGACCGCCGCGCCGATTCCGATCACTGCCGGCCTCATGGTGGTGGTGTTCGTCGGGTCGATGCTCGCTGGCGTGGTGCGGCAATACCCGACCTACTCCAACGCGTCGTCCAACCTCAAGGCGTTCACCGGCGGCTGCGGGCTGGCCGACGACGTGCTCGTCGAGCCCGACACCAATGCGGGCTTCCTGGCGCCGCTGCCGGGTAACTACGGACCGCTGGGCCCGTTGGGCGGTGTCGGCCCCGTCGGGTTCACCCCCAACGGAGTGCCGGAACACATCGTGGCAGAGGCGATTCGCAACGACTTGCCGACTCCTGGCACCGACTACGACTGGGCCGCGCCGGTCAAGCTGTCGAGCCCTGGCGTCAACGGGTCGACGGTTCCGCTGCCCTACGGTCTCGACCCCAAGCGGGTGCCGCTGGCCGGAACCTACGTGGGCGGTCCGGCTCAACAGCAGAGCCGGTTGAGCTCCGCGTGGTACCAGTTGCCCGCCGCCGACGACGCGCATCCTCTGGTCGTCGTCACCGCTGCGGGCAGCATCACCGGCGACAGCGTGTTCAACGGACGCACCGACGGCCAGGCCGTCGAATTGGAGTACGCCAGAACGGGTCCCGACGGGACTCCCGTTGCCGCGGGCCGCGTCGCTCCCTACGACATCGGCCCCATTCCGTCGTGGCGCAACCTGCGGTTCGACCGCTCGCTGATCCCCGCCGATGCGACGTCCGTCCGGATCGTCGCCGAGGACCTGTCGCTGACGCCAGGCGACTGGATCGCCGTCACCCCGCCGCGCGTCCCCGAGCTGAAGTCCCTCCAGCAGTAC
>NZ_JBOGDD010000920.1:0-5771 GCF_050701675.1 Mycobacterium sp.
ATCTGGATAACGGATTTAAAGTATCCGGATTTCAGGGGTTCAACCAGCTGGGCACCGCCTTACGCTTCCGGACGACCGTGACCCGACTCACAATGAGGAGCCCCCCATGACCACCGCCCAGATCGACGGAACCAGCCATGACCGCACCCGATACCGCAACGCCATGGGCCCACGCGGTGTCATCGGCGTCATGACGCCCGGCCCGAACGTCGTCGTGGAGAACGAGATGATGGACATGCGTCCACCTGGCGTGATCAACGCCATCGATCGCTACTACGTCCCCAACCAGTCGATCGCCGCCGACGAGGACTGGTCGATCATCATGCGCCACGTTGCCGCCAACCTCGACGACTCCGTCCGCCGCCTCAACGAAGCCCTCATCGACCACCTCGTCCTCGGCATGTCCTCGCAGAGCTTCATGGGTGGCGTGAACGGCAGCTTCGCACTGCTCGACCACCTGCGGGAAGTCTCCGGCGTCGACGTCTCGATGGGCGCGCAGGCGTCGGAGGCGGCACTCCGCGAGGTGGGTGCGCGACGGATCGCACTCGTCACGCCGTACTACCCGGTCATCGAGAAGAACGCCGTCAGCTACTTCGAAGGTCGCGGATTCGAGGTCGTCCACGTCGAAGGCCTCAAGTGCCGCAGCATCATCGAGGTTGCCTCCCAAAATGAGGACCGGCTGGGCGAGGCGGTCCGGAGCGCCGATGAGCACCGCCCCGATGCCATCATCCAGCTCGGCACCAACCTCCGGTTCGGGGCGCTGGCGCCCGCGCTCG
Source organism: Mycobacterium sp. (assembly GCF_050701675.1). Classification (GTDB taxonomy): domain Bacteria; phylum Actinomycetota; class Actinomycetes; order Mycobacteriales; family Mycobacteriaceae; genus Mycobacterium. The sequence continues at coordinate 777 of NZ_JBOGDD010000920.1, forward strand.
AGAAGGATCTCGGCAAGCCGGTCTGGGCGGTCGGCACTGTCATCTACTGGCATGCGTTGCGTGCCATGGGAATCGGCGACCAATTCGAGGGCTTCGGCGCTCTGCTCGCCAAGCACTGAGAGGTAAGCCGAGATGTCAGTTCAATTGATCTCCATCGCCGCCCTGATGGCGGTGTTCCTGATCTCCACCGTTCTCAACGTGCACATGGGCGCACTGGCGTTCGTCGCGACGTTCGTCATCGGCGTGGGCCTGACCGACATGTCCGAGAAGGAAATCCTCGCCGGATTCCCCGCGAGCCTGTTCGTGATCCTCGTCGGAGTGACCTTCCTGTTCGCCATCGCGAAGGCCAACGGCGCCATCGACTGGCTGGTCGACTCCGCGGTCGCACTCGTACGGGGTCGGGTGTGGGCCTTCCCCTGGATCATGTTCCTCATCGCAGCGTGCCTCGCCGGCATCGGCGCGGTGCCCCCGGCGGCGGTCGCGATCATCGCGCCGACGGCCATGCGCATCGCCCAGCGCTACCAGATCAGTCCGCTCTTGATGGGCCTGATGGTCGCCAACGGTGTTAGCGCCGGCGAATTCTCGCCGATCGGGCTGTTCGGCATCATCGTCAACGACGTCGCCGTCGACAACGGGGTGGCGTCATCACCGATCCTGTTGTTCGTCAGCTGCTTCGTAGTCAACGCCGTGCTCTGCTACCTGCTGTACGTCCTCATCAACCAGCGGGCCCGCCGCTCCCACGCCCGCGACGACGACGGCTTCACCGGCACGTCCGGCCGCGCGCCGCGTCCGGGCGGTACCGACGTCCAGGTCATCGACACCGAGGTCGCGCTGGCCGTGCGGCCTCCGATGACCCGCTCGATCGCGGCGACCCTCACCGGTCTGGTGGTCATGGTCGGCACCGTCATCTTCACGGACCTCGACATCGGCTTCGTGGCAATGACACTCGCGGTGATCCTCAGCGTCGTCTCCCCGGACTCGGCGAAGGAGGCACTGCCCAAGATCGCCTGGCCTTCCGTGTTCCTGATCGTCGGCATCGTCACCTACGTCGGTCTTCTACAGGATCTCGGCACCGTCACCTACGTGTCCGACGCGGTCTCGCACCTGAACTCGCCCCTGCTGATCGCGCTGCTCATCTGCGTGATCGGTGCGGTGGTGTCCGCGTTCGCGTCGACCACCGGAATCCTCGGTGCGCTGGTGCCGCTCGCCGTGCCGTTCCTGCTGGCCGGCGAAGTGTCATCCGTGGCGATGATCATCGCACTCAGCCTCGCCGCGTCGATCGTGGACTCGTCACCGTTCTCGACGTCGGGTGCGTTGATCGTCGCCAACACCGCGGAAGAGGATCGCGACCGCGTCATGAGCCAACTCCTACGCTGGGGCATGGCCATGATCGTCATCGCCCCGGTGATGGCATGGACGATCTTCGTGTTGCCCGGTTGGTAGCTGCCGAGCTGCTTGCGGGCGAGCCTCCTCGTCGAACTACTCGACGAGCGTGGGTCCGCCCGCTGCCGCAGTTACTCACTGCACTTCAAGGCTTCAGCGCCGAAATAGCCACGGAGGCTCTCGAAGTCCTGAGCCGGGTTGTCAGTGGCAGACAACCCTGCGCACGCGAGCCACTGCTGTGGAAGGGCAACGGCGAAGAAGGGTGACATTAACTCTCGGCGGTCGACCCCGGCCAACCCGTCAACGCCAGGTCCGCCACGGCGTGTAGGTCGGCGCGGCTGGCCCCACTGCGGGCCTGCACTGAGACCCCCTGGCCTACGCCAACGATCCAGCGCGCCAACACCAGAGTGTCGACACCGGACAACTCGCCGTCGGCGACCGCGGCGTCGAATCGTTCGGCGAGCCGGTGCACCATCGCCTCCCGTAGCTCGGCCAAACCGGGGGCTTCTCCGACGGTCAGGCACCCGAGGATGTCGCCGCTGACCGTGTCGGCCGCACCGTGCACCATGGCCTCGGCGACCTCGCGGGCCGTCGGCCGGGTCAGTGCATCGGTCATGTAGTCGCCGGGCCCGGCGAGGTACCGCTCCGCGGCGCGCTCGAACAGCTTCTCCTTGGACCCGAACTCGGCGTAGATGCTTCGTCGGTTCACCCCGGTCGCGGCCGTCACGTCGGAGATCGACACCCCGTCGAAGCCACGGTCCCAGAAAAGTCTCATCGCGGCGTCTTCGACCTGATCGGGGTCGAACTCCCGCGGCCGTCCAACTGCCACACCGCACCACCCTTCATGTGATGCCGGTCATGTCGGGAATTGATCCACTGGCACCGGCCTTGACCTCAGCGTACTAAGTAACACAACGGTTCGTAATTATGAGGAGGCCATCGGAATGAGCACAGCACCCCTGACCGGACGGCGAGCACTGGTCACCGGAGGATCCCGTGGAATCGGCGCGGAGATCGTGCGGCGACTGACCACCGAGGGCGCCGCCGTGGCGTTCACCTACTCGGCCTCGGAGGCCGATGCCGAGAAGCTCGTCGCCGACGTGACAGCGAACGGCGCCAAGGCAGTGGCGATCCAGGCCGACGCCGCCGACCCGGCCCAGACCGCGGCCGCGGTCGAGCAGGCCGTCGCCGTACTCGGCGGCCTGGACGTGGTGGTGAACAACGCTGCCGTCGCTCACCTCGCGCCCATCGACGACTTCCCGCCCGAGGAGTTCGACCGCCTGGTGGCCATCAACATCGGCGGCGTGTACTGGACGACCCGCAGCGCACTGAAGCACCTGGGCGAAGGCGCGCGGATCATCAACATCGGCAGCATCAACGCCGACCGCATACCGGGGCCCGGGCTGTCGGTCTACGGCATGACCAAGGGCGCGGTGTCCTCGTTCACCCGCGGACTGGCCCGCGATCTCGGTCCGCGCGGAATCACCGTCAACAACGTGCAGCCGGGTCCGATCAACACCGAGATGAACCCCGACGATGGCGACTTCGCCGAGTTCATGAAGCAGGTGACCGCGCTCGGGCGTTACGGACAGGCCAGTGACGTCGCCGCTCTGGTGAGCTTCCTGGCCGGTTCAGAGTCCGGATACGTCACCGGTGCGAATCTCAACGTCGACGGCGGCTTCACGGCCTGAGGGGCACGAGGCAGCGTGGATTGCATTGTGCGACGGACCATGTCGGCTGACCAGTGGTGAGGTTGTCGCGCATAGCCGGGCACTTCGCACACCGGTCCGGGGGAGCTGGCGTTCGACCAAGCGGGCTCAGCCCTTGCCGGGGCAGACGTGCTAGCAAAAAGCAAGCATACTGCAAGCAATTCGCATACAATCTCGGCATGCGAACTCTGCATTTGCGCAATGTGCCCGACGACGTGATGAACCGGCTCGAACGGCTGGCGCGCGCAGCGAGCACATCGGTTACGGCCGTGGCCATCCGGGAGCTCGACGCTGCGACGCGAAGGGTCGACAACGCTGCGTTGATCGCCACCCTGCCCGACCTGGACATCGCGGCCCACGCGATCGCCGAGCACATCGACGCCGATCGCAGGTGATCGTTCTCGATGCCTCGGCGGCGGTATCGGCACTGCTGAACGACGGTCAGGCCCGCCGCCTGGTCGCCGCCGAGATGATTCACGTCCCACACCTCGTGGACGCCGAGGTGGTGAGCGCAATGCGACGACAGGTTCTCGCCGGACTCCTGAGGGCAGAGGATGCGCACCACGCCATAGGTGTCTGGAGACAGTTGGGGCTGATCCGCTACGCCGCACCGCCGCTGCTGGAACGTGTCTGGGAGCTACGAGAGACCGTAACCCCGTATGACGCAATGTATGTCGCGCTGGCCGAGAATCTCGGCTGCGCGCTGGCGACGGCCGATGCGCGGTTGGCCGGGGCAAGCGGTCCGCGCTGCGCCATCACTGTCGTGCCTCGATGAACACCGCCCCCGTGGGCGAGGCTACGGCAACCCGAGCGCCGCGCGGAGCCGGTCGGCGTCCATGCCGCCGCGGGCGGCCTCCCCGGCGGGGAAGGTGTCGAGCAGCTTGATCAGGTCGGCGCGTCGGGTGGGGTCGTCGGCGGCCTGACGCGGCGTATGGCCATCGAGTGCGGGGATCGGCTCGTCGAGCCATTTGGTCTCGTAGTCGTGGATGAAGTCGGCGAGGTATGCGGCGACCTCGGGGTCATCCGAATCGAGCGCGCGGCCGCCACCGCCGGGCAGCTGCTTGGCCAACTCGGCAGCCTCACGGGCGTCACGCACCGGCCGGCGAGTGTCGTCGAGCACCGTCATCGCGGGATCAATCCGAGCCAGGGTGGCCAGCACCCGGTCCATCCGCTTGTCGCTGTTGGTGTCCACCCGCAGCGTGTCTCCGTCGAGCATCAACATGGTCCGGATGCGCGGCATGCCTTGGGTGGTCACATGTTCCAGCCAGCGTGGCGGCTCCTCACCATCGAGCCGGTCGTAGGTGTCGTCCAGCGCGGCTGCGATCGCGGCCGGACTGCTCACTCGCACGGTGGACTCGCAGATCGCCAGCGGATCGCCTTCGGTGTTGACCAGCGTCGGCGGTGCGAACCGTCGGCTCAGGTATGCGACCAGCTCCACCGGGTCGGGTTCGGCGTCGAGGAGCGCGACAAGCGCGTCGCGCTCGTGCAACGCCACCGGCTCGATCCCGCCGAAGACCTGCATCGTGTCCCCGGCGGGCACCACTCGGGCGCAGATCAGTTGTCCGGACTTCAGTAGACCGCTGCCCGTGCGTTCACGCACCTCGTGCCTGTCGCCGGTGCGCACGTCGCGCACCGTCATTCCCTGGCCGCGGCGCACCTCTTCGACCTCGAACACCGATCGGTCTGCGAGTAGCCATTGCTCGGCCAGTGTCCGCTCGTCCTCGGGCAGCAGCGCCCCGCGCTTCGCGAGGAAGTCCGCGAACGCACCACCCTCGAACAACACCGCGTCCACCACCAGTGGGTCGGTCAGCCCATCGAAATCCGTGTCGTCATCGTCGTCGGCATAGAGGGTGCGCTCGAGGCCGACCTCGTCAAGCAGCTCATCCCAGCCACTCAGCAGGGC
>NZ_JBOGDD010000921.1:0-3410 GCF_050701675.1 Mycobacterium sp.
ATGGCACCCATCGCGACACTGATGCCGAGTGCCCGTTTCTCCCATTCGGCGTGGAAGATCGGCTCGTCCGGCTCTTCGATCACCGGGCCGAAGGGCATCAGGCCGCCCATGTCGTGAACGCCGTTCATGCGGGATCCAACCGGTCGGGCCGTAACGCCAAGCCGGTGCCGATCATCGAGTTTCGGGTCACCAGTGCGGTCAACCGGTCCTGCGCCCAGCCGTCGGTGCCTGCCGGGCGCATCGGGATCACCAGGTAGCGCATCTCCGACGTGGAGTCCCACACTCGGATTCGAGCGTCCGCGGCCAATGTCAGCCCGAAGTCTGCGAGGACGCCCCGCGGGTCGATCACCGCCCTCGACCGGTACGGCGCGGATTTGTACCAGACGGGAGGCAGGCCCAGCAGCGGCCACGGGTAGCACGAGCACAGCGTGCACACCACCAGGTTGTGCTCGGTCGGGCTGTTGAACACCGCGCTGACGTGTTCGCCGCCGCGACCGCCGAATCCCATGGATCGCGTTGCCGCCGTGGCATCTTCGCGCAGCCAGGCGGAGAACTCGTCATCCGTCCATGCCTTCGCGACGACCGTGGCGCCATTGCGCGGCCCGATCCGCGTCTCGTACGTCTCGGCGATCGCATCGACCGCCGCCGGATCGAGGTAACCCTTTTCGCTCAGCAGTGATTCGAGTGCCCGGATCCGGAGCTCGACGTCCGAGAGTTCGCTCGGTCCGTGATCGTCGGCGCTCATGACACCGGGGTGTGCTGACGGCCGCGGACCAGTTTGCCTGGTCGGGCGGCGGTGGGAACGCCGTTTTCGGCGATCACCTCTCCGGAGACGACAGTCGCCACGTACCCGTCGGCGGTCTGGTCGAGTCGGCGGCCACCCGCAGGCAGGTCGCGGGCGACGACCGGCCTGTGTAACCGCACGGCGTCGTGGTCGATGACGTTGAGGTCCGCCTTGTAGCCGACGGCGATGCGGCCCCGGTCGGCGAGTCCCGCGACGCGGGCGGGCGCCGACGTCAGCTCGCGCACCGCCTCCGCGACCGAAAGCCGCCCGGTGGCACGGTCACGCGCCCAGTACGCCAGCATGTAGGTGGGAAAGCTTGCGTCGCAGATCATCCCGTAGTGCGCGCCGCCGTCGCCGAGGCCGAGGACGACGTCGTCGCGGCGGATCAGTTCGGCGACGGTGTCCAGCGAGCCGTCCCGGAAGTTGGCAAGGGTGATGAGCAGCATGGCGTGCCCGTCGTCGTCGAGCACGCGGTCGTAGGCCTCTTCGAGCGGGCTGACTCCGCGTGCCCGTGCTCGCGAGGCGATGCTGTCGGAACGGTCGGGCTCGTAGTTCGGCGGATCGCCCAACGGGAACATCCACTCAAACGCCTGGGCCGCGAACATCAGCGGGTGGCCGTCACTCGCGGGCTTGTCGGCCAGAATGCGGGTCCGCACTTCGGGTTTGCGCATCTCCGCGACGCGCTCGGCCAGCGGCAGGTCGGCGATCTCCCGGTAGCTCGGGTACATCACGAACGGGTTGCCGCTCAGCTCGAGACCGATGACAAGGCCGATCGGTCGCGGAAACACCTGCGCGGTGACCCGTGGACCTGCGGCTCCGCTGTTCTGATTGGCCTTCTCGACGAGATTGAGGCCGTCGACGAAGAACGGGTCGCCTGCGTTGCCGATCGCCAGGGTGAACGTCACCGGAAGGCCGACGTCCTCCGCGACGTCGAACACGGTCTGCAACGCGGGCCCGTAGTCACCGGCCACCAGGTCGGGCACGAACTGGATCAGGCCGCCGCCCGCATCCTTGACGCCGCGCGCGATCGCCTCGATCTCGTCGCGCCCGGCACCGAAACTCGGTATCGGCTGGCCACTTTCGCTCTTGTGCAGCGTCAACCGCGACGATGCGAAGCCCAGCGCACCGACCTGAACGGCCTCGGCGGCGAGCTTGCGCATCAGCGAGAGGTCCTCTGCGGTCGCGGGTTCACGGTCGACGCCGCGCTGACCCATCACGTACACCCGCAGCGGGGAGTGTGGCAGGAACGCGGCGACGTCGATGTCCCTGCGACGGCCGTCCAGCGCGTCGAGGAACTCCGGGAACGTCTCCCACGTCCAGGGCAGCCCGTCCACCATGACGACGCCGGGGATGTCCTCGACGCCTGCCATGAGATCGACGAGCGTTTCGTGGTCATCGGGTCGGCACGGCGCGAAGCCGACACCGCAGTTGCCCATCACCGCGGTCGTCACGCCGTGGGCCGATGACGGCGTCATGCGGTCCGACCAGATCGCCTGGCCGTCATAGTGGGTGTGGAGGTCGACGAAGCCGGGGGTGACGAGCAGGCCCGTCGCGTCGATCTCGCGCTTGGCATCACCATCGACCGTCCCGACCGCCGCGATGACTCCGTCGGCCACCGCGACGTCCCCGACGAACGGCTCACTCCCGAGTCCGTCGACGATCGTGCCGTTGCGAATGATCAGGTCGTAGGCCATCAGCCGAATGTACGACTTCATCCCCGGTGGGTGCCAGGATGAATCAGGATGAACCCGTGATCGATCACTTTGGAATCATCTGCGCCGACTACGCGAAGTCCAAGGAGTTTTACGACGCGGTGCTTGGCGTGCTGGGCCACACCCGACAGATGGACGTCGGCCCGGCCATCGGCTACGGCAGTGACGGCAAGCCGGACTTCTGGATCGAGGACGGCGCCGACCGCCAGGTGGGCGCGCCGATCCACTTCGCCTTCCAGGCCGCGGGCAACGACGCGGTGCAGGCGTTCCACGACGCCGCGCTCACACTCGGCGCGGAATCGCTGCACGCACCGCGCCTCTGGCCCGAGTACCACCCCGGGTACTACGCCGCGTTCGTCCGCGACCCCGACGGCAACAACGTCGAGGCCGTGTTCCACGGCGCGGTGCTCGTCTGAGAGCTGAAGGTCAGACGGTTCGCGTCGCTAAATCACGTGCGCCATGTCGGCCGTGGCCGTTCGGTATTGCGGGCGTCCAGCAGGTCGATAGGCCTGCATGGTCACCCCGCTGGGAGTGGCCCGCGATTCGATCAGCTCGAGGGCTCGGTCCGGGCCGGTGTCGGGGAACAGCCGTGTGCCCTGGCCGACGACCACGGGGAAGGTGAGCAGGGTGACTTCGTCGACGAGGTCGTTCTCGAGCAGCCACCGGACGAGCGTGCGGCTGCCATGAACCTGCAACTCGCCTCCCGGTTTGGCTCTGAGCCCGCCCACGGCGGCCGCGACGTCGCCGGAGAGGACGGTCGTGTTCGCCCACGACGGGTCGGTGAGTGTCGTCGACGCCACGTACTTCGGCAGGGTGTTCAAGGCCGCCGCGATGGGGTTGATGCTCGGATCCGCCATGATTCCCCAGGAGCCGGCGAAGATCTCGTAGGTCCGCCGACCGAACAGGAACCCGTC
>NZ_JBOGDD010000922.1:0-2117 GCF_050701675.1 Mycobacterium sp.
GCGGTGGGGCGCACGAACGTCTGGATCGCGTCGTTGATCGAGTCCAACGCCGGGATCTTGTCGGCGACGACCTCGACGACGAGCAGGACGGCGACGATGGTCAGCACCCAGCCGTTCTCCATCCAGGACCAGCCGTGCGGCAGGTTCACCACGTCGGTGAAGCGCGCGAGCAGTCCGAGGGCGAGCATCGGGATATAGGCGTTGAGTCCGGCGGCGGTCGCCAAGCCCAGACCGGTCAGCAGCTGCTCCACGGGTCCAGTATGGAAGCTGGGCGTCGGGTTCGACCGTCTATTCCGGTTCCCACCTCTACCGTCAGCGACTTGTTGCGATGTCGGCGACCAGCCGTCAGCTGCCGGCAGTAATGAGCATGGCGACGTCACCATGGAGGTGCGCAAGCCCGCTGTCGAGTGTCGCCAGTTGCCCTTCTCGACTTCGCGCGAGCTGAGCAAGATAGGCATCGGTGACTTGGCGGTGACCGATCACGCCACCCAAGTCGACGTCGACGAACGACAGGTGATCGGTCCAGAATTCGTGTCGGCTCACTCCACCGACGGCAGCGACTACGTCACGTGCGGCGGACGCCGAGTGCCCGGAGCGCAACAGGAACCGTACGAGGCTGCCCTGCGTGATCGGGCACGTCGCAAAGTTGGTGTCCGATGTCGACAGCCAGTCGGCGGCTGCATCGTGATGTACGTGCTCGGCCACGACGAGCGCGACGAGGACGTTCGCGTCGAGCAGGGTCGTCATTCTTCGTCTTCCAAGGACCGGATGTCCTCGGACGTGACGACGGTGCCGACGCTCACGACGGGCAGACCCGTTCTCGGATCCGTCGAGAGCGCGGTGACCTTGCCGGTGCCCAGGCCGCGCCGCATGAGCTCGGTGACGGTCTCGCTCAACGTGCGACGGGTGTCGCGTGCGATTGCCTGTGCCTGTCGGTGCAGGTCATCGGGGAGATCGATGGTCGTCCGCATGGCTCAGCCTAGCATCAGCACATCATGATGCATTGATGTAAATCACCACACCCCGGGCACCAGCCGGTACCGCACTTTCTGCGTGTACTCGTCGTAGCCGGCCAACTCGGCGGTCAGCAACTTCTCCTCGTCGACGATCCGAGCGGCGAGGGCCAACAGTCCGGGGATGAGGACCGCGAGGCCCCAGTAGGAGTCCAGTGCGAGGGGAGTGCCGATCATCATGACGAGGACGCCGACGTACATCGGGTGCCGCACCAGACCGTACAAACCGGTGGAAGCCAGCTCTTGACCGGCTTCCACGGTGATGTTGGCCGAGGCGTAGCTGTTCTGGAAGACGACGAGTTGGGCCGCCAGCAGACCGACGCCCACCAGTACGTTGCCAAGCACGATCACCGCCAGCGGTACCGACGACCAACCGAACCGGTGATCGAGGGCACTGACCGCCAGTAGTGCCACGACCGATAGGATTGTGGCGGAGATCGCGATTCGTTGCGCGGGACGGGTTTCGGCGGTCGGTCCAGCGTGCATGCGCCGCTGCAGCGCCGCGGGATCCTTGACGGCCAGGTAGCTGCTCGGGCCGATCGTGGTGACGATGAACACGGCAATGAACACCCAGGCCTGCCAATAGTGAAACGTCCCGGCGGGCAGGAAAAGGGCCACGCCGAAGAACGCCACGCCGATCAGCATCGACGCGATGGTTTGCAGTCCGATCTTCATGGTTTCTCCCTATCGTAGATCGCGACGACGAAAGGCCGTGGCGCCCAACGTGATCAGTACCGTGTCGATGCCCAACAGCCACAGCAGAGGCGCCGCGCTGAAGTCGACGGACCCGACGTGCGGGACGTGTGTGAACGGCTCGAGGTCGAGCAACCACCGGGGTGAATTCGACAGTGAGCCAAGCAGGTACACCGCGACGAACGCGACCAGCACGCCCCACGCCGCCGGAGTGAACCGGGGGAGCAGACCGAACAGTGCGACCGTGACGGCGACCAGCAGCCAGACCGCGGGCATCTGCACCGCCGCCGTACCGAGGACCGTCGGTAGCTTGCCCGCGACGTCTCCCGCGGCGGCGCCGTAGGTCAGTCCCGCCACCAGACCGGCGATCAACATCGTCACCGCCGGTCCGATGACGGCGAACACCAGATG
>NZ_JBOGDD010000923.1:0-1713 GCF_050701675.1 Mycobacterium sp.
ACCTACCTCGGCCGTTTGGGTACGCCGGCGGACATTGCGGGAGCGGTCGGGTTCTTGGCGTCCGTTGCCGCATCCTGGGTGACCGGGCAGGTGCTCAACGTGTGCGGCGGCCTGAGCATTCACGACGGGGCCAACTACGAAGATCTGGTCCGCATGGTCTTTGGCGATGAAGCCATTGACGGTGCCAAACCGCACGACGCGACTCCCACACGGTGAAACACTGGCGCCGTTCCTACTTCCGTCCGCCCGACATTTGGCCGGCCTACGCACGTCCACCGCGCAAACCAGTTAAGGTGACGTTGTTTTTTCATTTCCGGTTGCCGATGAAGGGTGATCATGAGTGAGCTTCAGCTGTCGGTGGCGTTGCCTCCGAGTGCCAGGATCGCGGACTACGCCCGCGCGGCCGAAGAGGCCGGGTGCATACGACTCTGGCTCTTCGATTCGCCGGCGGTCTACGGCGACATCTGGATCGCCGCAGCACGGGCCGCCGATGCGACGTCCGAGCTGGGGGTCGGCACCGGAGTCGCGGTGCCGTCCCTTCGACATCCGATGGTCACCGCCGCTGCGATCGCGACCATCGAGGAGACCGCACCAGGACGGTTGACGTGTGCCTTCGGAACGGGATTCACCGCGCGGCGGGCGCTTGGCCAAAAGCCCTTGGCGTGGGCACGGGTCGCCGAGTACGTCAGAACACTGCGCGCTCTGCTCAATGGGGATCTCGTCGAGATCGACGACGCGCCCTGTCAAATGCTGCACATGTCCGGATGGGCCCCGAGGCGACCGATCCGTACGCTATTGTGGGTCGCCCCGAGTGGACCGAAGGGCATGGCCGTCGCCGAGGCAATCGACGCCGACGGTGTACTACTGAGCCAACCGCCCGAAAGCCCCTTGAAGAGTTCGCGACCGGCCGCAATGATCGTGTCGGGCACGGTCCTACGTCCCGGTGAGAACCACGAGGACGCGCGAGTGATCGAAGCCGCGGGTCCATGGTACGCCGCGATGTGGCATGCCGTCTACGAGGCGGCACCGGACTACGTGACCGAGTTGCCGGGCGGTGACGTCTGGCTCGACGGGTTGCGCGCGGTGCGCCCAGCGGGACAGATGCACCTTGGCGTGCATGAGGGGCACGTCTGCGCGCTGACCGACCGGGACCGCAAGGCGATTCACGAAGCCGGGTCCGGCATCCTCGAGTATGGCTGGACCGGGCCGGCGGCCAAGGTCCGCTCGGCTGCGGCGAACTCGGCGGCGCTCGGCATCACCGAGATCGTCTACACGCCGGCCGGACCCGACATCGCCGGCGAGATCGACGCGTTCTCACAGGCATTCCATGGATGGGGCGCCAGCGCACCACCTGCCTACCCCTGCACGTGATCGAGAAATTCCGAGACCGCCGGGTCGGCGTCACGCGAGTCCGGCAGTTCTGGAGGACAACCCAGATCAAGGGCGTTGGCAGCGCACTCAACTCGCCGTCAGAGGCATCCAACGGTGAGGCCGGCGGGTCGCGCAATGGCACCCAGCAGGGTTAGACGGTGGCCATCGGGCGGACCCGCATCGTGCCAAGGGCTTACACGCCACCGTCGATGGTCATCAGCGACCCCGTGGTGTAGCTCGAAGCGTCCGACAGCAGATACACCGCCGCTCCGACGATCTCGTCTGGGCGCCCGACCCGACCCAAGGCGATGGGCCGCACCACCTCGGGCAATATGTCGGGGT
>NZ_JBOGDD010000924.1:0-6112 GCF_050701675.1 Mycobacterium sp.
TCTCCGGACGGTGTCGAGCCGTCGAGTTCTGGTGCCACCACTACCGCAAGCGCAACGCTGCGCACTACCGCCAAGCCCTCGCATCCGGCCTTGGTTACGGGGCCTGCTGCGCAGGCGGCGTTGCTCAAAGGTGTTGAGATGGCGGACATCGTGGGCGATGCCGACCTGCGGCCTCTGAGCGATTTCACACATCCATGGGAGCAGACGACGGGTGTCGAGCCGACGACCTGCGCGTCGCGGCTACTGGTCAATCAAGCCCTTGCGGCGACGAAGTATCAGGCAGTCAGCGGCAACAGGCTCAAGGGTGCGCGCGGTCAAGTCGTGGCCCAGCTCATCACGGTGTTCGTCGACAAAGTGCAGCCGGGGGCCGTCGTCGCCGACGTCGTCAAGATGTTCGGGTATTGCACAGCGAGGCAGTCATTTTCGACTACGGATGGCCGTGTGACGCAACACTGGATGCCAACCGAGATCGTCAGCGAGGGGATGGACCGATCGGGGATGACCGCGGGCCGCGCCGGCGCCGGCGCCGAACGTGAGGAAGCGCCTGTGCGGCGCTGCTACCACGTCGTGCAGGCGCAAGCGAACGTGACCGTGGAATCGATCGTCTGTGGCGACGGCGACTCGGCGTCCATGGCCAACGCCGTCGTCGACCGCATCGCGGTCAAGCTGCCTGCGTGAGTTACCGGTGCAGCAGCTGCGCGGCTAGCGCATCGAGTGAGTCGCGGATGGTGGCAGGAACGGGTTGCCCGGCCTCGGTGGCGAGGACGTGGGCCGGGTCGACGCCAGCGGCGGCCGCGGTTTCCTCGACGGACAGCTCGGCAAGGTGCCGTGCGGCGGAGAGGCGGTGGCTCAACGCCGCACCTGGTGCTCGGCCGATGCGCACGACAAGTTGGTTGTAGGTCCGTCGAACGTCACCCAGAAGTAGCGGCATTCCGGGGCCCTTGGTCGTGCGTACGGTCTCGGTGGCGGTGTCGAGAACGCGGCGCAGCTCCCCGAGCAGTGCCTCGGCCTGGGTGGCGAAGGAAGTGTCGTCGGTCGTGGGCAAGGTGTCGATGCGGGCCTTGATTCCCTCAAGGGCAAGTTCGAGCGCTTGGACGAGGACCGTGACGCGCACCGTGTCGGACATGACGTCGGTGGTTTTGTCGGTGCGGATGTCGGCGTAGCGCACCCGCGCCAGGTGGCCCGGCTCCCAGCCCAGCGCCTTCTCCAATTTTGCCCGGGTGTTCTCGCGAGGCCACCGCCGTCCCCTCTCGAAGGCGACGAGGTTGCTTTGGGCGATGACCCCGTCGTCTTGCAGTCGGCGCTGGGAGAGGCCAAGTTCTTCCCGACGCTTGATGACTTCGTCGCCGGCCGCCGCGATGCCGGGGTCGTGGCCGGAGGGCAAGTCGTCCTCAGTCGAGTCGGCGACGACGTCGTCGTCGGTCGTGGCCTCGGAGCGTTCGTTCGAGCGAGGCGACGGTGGCGTCAGGGTGAAGGTCACCGGGATCCCTTCGGTGTCGCCGAGGAGCAGGGTGAGCCCGTCGGTGACGGTGAGACGGTCGACGAGTTGTCCGTCGCTGTAGGTGCCGTTGGTGCTGCGGGCGTCGGTGACGGTCCAGCCGTCATCGCCGGCTTCGATCTGCAAATGCGTGCGCGATATCCGCGGGTCGGAGATCCGGATGTGAGCGGGCAGTTCGCGGCCGATGGTGATCGGAGCGTCTTGGGGCTGCACCGTGTGCGGAGTTGAGCCGGCGCATTCGATGGTGAGGTCCGGAGCCGCCGTGGGGGAATCGATCACTGCGTCCGCTCCTATGGGTCGAGTTCAACCAGCGTTCTGCTCAATCGCTTGTGAATGCAATGCTAGCACTGCGCGCGTGCACACTGAATGAACTGATTCGAGTCATACGGCGCAGATTTGACACATGGGGGACTAAAGGAACTGGTGAGGGCGATTTCGCCCCGGGTGGCCCCCGAATTTCAGATTGCTTGCGCTAGCGCTTGGCAACAGCGCTGCTTTCGTTTACAGTCGCAAAGTGAAAGCACCGCCACTGGCGCGGATGCGCGACGAAGGGAACGCGATGTTCGAGATGCAGCACCGTCCGCCCTCTGGTCCGGCGGACTCCGCCGAGGGCCTCGACGCGCAGGACGGCGACACGAACCACCCGGACGGCACGTTGCGCCAACTGCAGGTCGCATGCGACGACCTGTACTGCGCACCCCTCGATCATGAGGCGCAAGAGCACGTGCGGGACCTTCTCCTGCGCACCAGCCCAAGTCTGCGCGAACTTCGGCTGCGGGCTCGGCGCATCAAGATTGCCTGCGACGAATTGCACGACGATCCAAACGATCTCGACGCGCAATACACACTGCTCAGCCTGCTCGACACCCCGGCGTGAAGCCGAACCACACCCTGCCGCCGGGTAGCTAGGCCCCAGCGAGGTCTGCGACGAAGTGGTCGTCGAGGTGCTTGACCGCCAGGAACCCCCCGGGATCAGCAAGGGCCGCGACGGTGTCCGCGTCGTCGACGACGACGATCCGCCCCTGATAGGCCGAGAATTGTCGGGGCAATCCGTTCAATCCTCCGTTGCCGGCGGTGGCGTCTGTTCGTATCACCACGAGATAGTCCGGTTCGATGGTGTAGATCTCGTTGAGATCCTGGATGGGCCGGGTCTCCCCGGAGTCGACCGGGTTGCGGTCGGCGTCTGGGTTGTAGCGAAAGCCCAACGACTGCAGGTAATCCGAGGTGAAGGACGGCGAGAGTACGCGCGCGACGCCGGTGTCGCTGACCGCCAACGCCGCGATCGACTTGCCCTTGAATGTCGGGTTCTGGTTCGACAGATCGTTCTGACGTGACACCGTGGCGTCGATCAACTCACGCGCTCGATCCTCGTGGCCGAGGATGCGACCAATCCACGTCAGCTGGTTCTGCCAAGTCCACTGCCCGCTGGCGCTGTCCTCTGGCCGGGTAATCGTCGGGGCGATGTCGGCGAGCCGACGAAAGGTGGCGTCGTCGATATCGCCGGTGGCGATGATCAGATCGGGTTTGGCCTTGGCGACGGCAGCGGTGTCGATCGAACCCAGCACGACAGGATTGGCGGTGACGGCGGACTGCTCGAAGCCGGGCAGCTTGGCGTCCGGGGCGGTGACGGCCACCGGTTGGACACCCAGCGACAGGGCGGCGTCGGCGTCACCAGGTCCCAACGCCGCGACGGCGGTCGGCGCCGTCGACACCTCGGTCTGGCCGTGGACATGCCGAAACGTCTGTGGCGCATAGGGCGGTTGCCCGGGGCCGCGGAACACGAAGTAGCCGCCCACCGAGGCGAGGATCACCATGACCATCGCCGCGGCGACGGCGAGACCCACGCGGCCCCGACGCCGACGCTGCTTGATCAGCGGCACAGCGGGAGGCCATGGTGTGGACGCCTCGAAGGGTGACGGCGGCGCGGGTGTAGGCGGACCGACGTCGGACCGCGGCGGCCAGGGACTTGGTGCTGACGACTCGAACGGCGATGGTGGCGCTGGCTCGGGGGCTGGTGGCGCCGATCGCGAGTCGACACCCGTCGCCGGGGTCCAAGAGCTGACCGGCCCGCTCGCAGCGTCGGCGTCCCGCACCGGCGGTGCCTCGGTGCTACGCCACGGCGCAGTACGCGACGGCGTCGCCGTCGGACCCATCACGGCCCTGGCAGCGTCAGCGGCGAGTTCACGCGCGCTCTGGTAGCGGGCGTCGGGTTCCTTGGCCATGGCCTTGGCGATCACCGCGTCGATGGCCGCCGGGAGTGCGGGTGCGTGGTCGGTGACTTTTGGGGGGGCCTGGAAGAGGTGTGCCGACACGACGCCCGCCATTCCCCCTGCTTGCGACTGGAAGAACGGCGTCCTACCCGTGAGGAGCTGGAAGAGTGCGCAACCCAGCGAATAGATGTCGGCCCGGTGGTCGACCGGTTCGGCCGAGAAGCTCTCTGGCGCCGTGTAGGAGACGGTGGCCATCACGGTGCCGGTGCGCGTCAGCCCGACGGCGTCGTCGAGCGCGCGGGCGATGCCGAAGTCGGCGAGGAAGGCGCGGTCGTCGTCTGCGTCGAGAAGGAAGTTGGCTGGTTTGACGTCGCGGTGCAGGATCAGACGCCGATGGGCGTAGTCCAAGGCGGTGGCGACCTCACCGATGATGTTCACCGCGCGGACCGGGGTCATGTGCCCGTCGTTGAGCTGCTGATCGGCGTCTGTTCCCTGGATGTACTGCATGGCGATCCAGAGGCGTCCGTCCTCGGTCTCGCCGCGGTCGTAGACGCTGACGATGTTGGGGTGGCTCAACGTGGCGGCGAGGTCGGCCTCGCGCTGGAATCGGGTCCGAATCTCTTCGTCCCGGGAGAACTCCTCTGAGAGGATCTTCAGCGCATCGCTACGGGGCAGGCTCCGGTGGGCCGCACGATAAACGGTCCCCATACCGCCGGCACCGAGGACCGCTTCGATCGTGTAGCCGGCGACGACCGTTCCCACGCTCAAGGCCATGACTTGGTCTGCAGCTCTCCTGGATCTGGCGGGTCGCCCCGGCATGTTACGAAACGCAAGTATTACCGAGCATGGCGGTTCAATGCGCACCGGCACGCGCAACGCTGCGAAGGGAACGCACGGACACAACCTACGAAACACCACGACCAGGCGGTCGAGGACGCGGCCCGACCACGTGGCCCTGACAGAATCAGCGGGTGACCACGATGATCGCCGTCGGAGCAGGAAGAGCCCCGATGCCCGACTGGTCGGTGGCAGCACTCGTCGTGGCCGCTATGTGGTGGTTCGGCTTCCTCGTCGCGTTGATGCGCACGAAGGAACTCAGCGCTGAGCGGCGCTTCTACTGGCTCGGCCACGCAGGGGCCGCGGCTCTCGTCGCGGTGGGGTTCGCCTACCTCGGGTGGAAGTCAGCCGTGGGGGCAGCAGCGTTGGTCGCGATGCAGTCAACTCTGTACGCCGCGCTGAAAACCCCGTATCTCAAGATCGGCGGGCGGCTCATCAGCGCGTCCGACTCCGACCGTCGGCGCGACGAAAAGGACCGCGGCCTGCCCCCGCGGCCGCCGAGACCAGAGGACTACGGGACGTCGTCTGCGGCCAAGATCTGGTGGTTCATGGCGTTCTTCTCGGTGATGGCCGCCGCGGTCGTGTTGCGTCCCGACGACGGAGATTCGCGATCGCATCTCGGCCTTGTGTTCATGGTCGTGGTCGCCGGGATGTTTGGCCACATCGACGGGCGTGCTCGCATGCCCGTGGCGCGAAGGCAGTACGTCCCCGCTACGTTGGCCGCGTTGGCGTCCATAGCGCTCTACGCCGTCCCAGTGGTCTTCTACTTTGCGGGCTACTTCGTCGGCACGAGACTTCCGGTCAGCTATGGCCGCCACCACGCAAACGCGGTGCACCAGCGCGACACCCAACTACCGCAGCGGTCCGATTCACGCCCCGCTCAAGAAGAGCGCTCTCCGTAGTCCGGCTTGCGGTCGTCGGCGAACGCCACCACTGCGGTCATTGTCGCCCACCATATCGCCGCGGCGTGGTCGGGTTCCACGTGGCGATCGCGTTCGACGTCGGTCATGAATCTGCACCGGGTTCTGGTGATGGTCCTCAAGACCCTTGTGGGAGTTCTGGTTTGACGTACTTCCGGCGCCCTGGTCCATGATCGGGCGGTGTGGCGTCGCGGAAGGACCCATGTTCGGTGCCTGTCGGGTGGAGACGGTAGAGGCGTGACGGGCCCGCCGATCGGGTGAAGGTGCACGCACCTTGCACCTTCCTTCTGCTTCGGACATGCACACCCGATGATTGGCGGTCTGGAACCACGTTGGGATCGACCCGCACAGCTCCTCCCCGCTAACGATCATAAAGGCGCCCCACCAGAGGTCGTTCACCAATTTGAGGCCAGCCCACCGCGAAACCGAGGTTGCCGTCGTGTTCGTCGTCGGCCGCACCTCGAGCACCCCGTCGTGCTGAGACACTGGGCCAGTGGTTGAGGTCCTGGTCGCCGGTGAGGCGCACGTACTCCCGCCGCTGCCGACGTGGTCGCTGAGCCTCTTCGCCGTCGCCGGGGTGTGGTGGGTGGGATGTTTCATCGGCGCCGTGGTCGCCCGCCGGTTGCAGACGCAGCGGCGTCTGTACT
>NZ_JBOGDD010000925.1:0-2186 GCF_050701675.1 Mycobacterium sp.
CGCCGCATGCGGCGACGGCGATCCGGACGTGGTCGCGCGGCGGTGACGTGGTCTCGACGTCGGCGAGCGTCAGGGCTCCGCCTGCCTCGGCGACGTGAACGGCCTTGTGAGTAGACATTGCCCAACTTTATCCAGGCATTGGCACCCGGCGCCGGGCATCGCCCCAGCTCGCCTCAGCAAGACGTCAGGTAGCCACCGGTATCTTTGTGAGCCATGACCACGACCACCCTCGCGCTGATGCCGGACTTCCTGGATCCGGTGACGCTGATCGGCTATTTCGGCGCCTGGGCGATGGTGGGGCTGCTGGTCGTCGTCTTCATCGAGTCCGGCGTGCTGTTCCCGGTGCTGCCCGGTGACACCCTGCTCTTCGTCGCGGGCATGCTGGCTGCGGGGACGGCCGCCCAGGCCCACGAGGTCGACGCCAACTTCCCGCTCTGGCAGCTGCTGGTCTTCGTCCCCATCGCCGCGATCCTCGGCAGCCAGGTCGGGTACTGGATCGGCCGCAGCATCGGCACCTCGATGTTCAAGCCCAAGGCGCGGTTCCTCAAGCAGCGCTACCTCGACGAGGCCCACGCCTTCTTCGAGGCTCGCGGCCCGTTCGCCATCGTGCTGGCCCGGTTCGTGCCGATCGTGCGCACCCTGGCCCCCATCACGGCGGGTGCCGCACGCATGAACTACGGCGTCTTCACCCTGTTCAACGTCATCGGCGCCCTGGTGTGGAGCCTCGGCCTGATCCTGCTCGGGTACTGGCTCGGGCAGTTCGAGGTCATCCAGAAGCTGCTCGAACCGATCTTCATCCTCATCGCGCTGGCGTCGCTCACCCCGATCTTCATCGAGTGGTACAAACGGCGCCGCAGGGCCAAGGGCGCCGGCGGGGTCGCGGACGAGCCCGCCGCAGAGCAGACCTAACCGAAGTCAAGTGCCTCGGCCAGCGTGCGCAGCGCCGGGCGGGGGTCGGCGACCGGGCTGTCGCCGAGCACCTGAACGACGACGTGGTCCGCGCCCGCGTCGAGGTGGGCCTGAACCGATGCGGCGGCATTCTCGATGGACCCGACGCCCACGATCGCGCGGGCCAGCCGGTCGGAGCCGCCGCGCACCAGATCGGACTCGTCGAACCCCTGCCGCAGCCAGGAGTTCCGGTAGTTCGGCAGACCGCTGTACGCATCGAGGTGAGCATGGGCCCACTGCAGCTGCTCATCGGGCGTGCCACCGATCGTTACGGCCTGCTCGGAGACGATCCACTTGTCCGGGCCGAGGATGTCGCGCGTCACCCGGGTCTGCTCGGGTAGCACCAGGTAGGGGTGGGCGCCGTCGGCGTCGGTACCCGACAGTTCGATCATCTTGGGGCCAAGCGCGGCGAGCAAGCGCACCGGACGACCTGCGCCCGGCTCGAACGCGTCGGGCACGGCGGCCATCTTCTCGAGGTAGGTGCGCATGGTCGCCAACGGTTTTTGGTAACTGCCGCCGATGTTGCCCTCGACCAGCGGGGCGTGGCTCACGCCCAGCCCAAGGACGAAGCGGCGAGGGTACAGGTTGTTCAGCGTCCGGCCGCCGACTTCCGCCGCCGACGGGATGCGGACGTGGATGTTGGCGATGCCGGTGCCCACGACCAACCGCTCAGTGGCAGCCAGAAACGCCGCAGACTCGACCAGCGCGTCCTTGAATCCGATCTCCGGAATGAAAAGTGATCCGTAGCCAAGGGATTCGATATCCCTTGCCACGTCCTGCGCGTCGGGCATGGCCCACGTCTCGCTGGCCCACCAGACGCCGATGCGAGAGGGGAAGTCGATGCGCGCGCGGGCGGTGTCGGTCATGCCATCGATGCTAAGCGGCGAGGCAGTCGAACAGCTCACGCAGGCCGCTCATCGAGTGCGCGGGCAGAAACAGGTCACAGTAGGGCAGCGCGCACGCCATCGATCCGACTAGGGGTTGATAGCCCGGGGCCGCCGCCCGCGGGTTGAGCCACACGATCAGATGGGCCCGTCGACGCAACCGCGCCATCGCGCGGGCGAGAACCTCCGGCGGATCGCCGTCCCAGCCGTCCGAGGCGACGATCACCACCGCGCCGCGCACCGCGTGGGCGTGCGGAGTCGCCAATAGCGACGCCACGCTACGGCCCAGATGGGTGCCGCCGTAGCGATCCGTCACCTTGGCGTTGGCACGCTGGAGTGCCACCTCCGCCGAAC
>NZ_JBOGDD010000926.1:0-5759 GCF_050701675.1 Mycobacterium sp.
CGGATGGCGCCCGTGCTGGCCGCCGAGAAGGCCCGCTGGGCACCCACGGCCGGCGAGTCGCTGCTCGACCCGCTGCGGGCCAAGTTCGAACCGATCATGTTGCAGAGCGATCAGATCTGCGACGGCATCGGCTACCCCGTGGAGCTGCGCATGGGGCCGGAAACCGTGGTACTGGACTTCCCGAAACGCGCCGTGCGCGAGGCGATTCCGGATGAGAAGTTTCGATACGGCTTCGAGATCGCTCCCGAGCTGGTCCGCACGGTGCTGCGCGACGACGAGCCGGACTGGGTGAACACCATCTTCCTGTCGACCCGCTTCAAGGCATGGCGGGTCGGGGGTTACAACGAGTATCTGTACACGTTCTTCAAGTGCCTGACCGACGAACGTATCGCGTACGCGGATGGCTGGTTCGCCGAAACACACGACGACTCCGCATCGATCACGTTGGACGGCTGGGAGATTCAACGCCGGTGCCCTCACCTGAAGGCGGATCTGTCGAAGTTCGGCGTGGTGGATGGAACCACGCTCACGTGCAACCTGCACGGCTGGTCGTGGAATCTGACGAACGGCCGATGCCTGACGTCCAGGGGTCATGAGCTGCGGAGCTCGAAGGCGTGACTCAAGCCGAAGACGATCGCGAGTGAGGATCGCAGCGAGGAACGAGCGAGGACCGGAGCGAGCGGGAGTCGAGCCATGACCGGGCCCGATCTTCAATACGACGACGGTCTGATTCAGCTGGACCGCCAGGCGATCACCTTGCGCCGCTACCACTTCCCGTCGGGCACCTCGAAGGTGATCCCGCTGCGGGCAGTGCGCGGCTACCGGACGGAGCCACTCGGTCTGGTGCTCAACCGATTCCGGATCTGGGGCAGCTGGGACATGCGGCGCTGGCTTCCGCTGGATGTCTGGCGACCGATCAAGACGACGTTGGTCACGCTCGACGTGACCGACACGCACCCGAGCCCCGCCTTCACCCCGTTGCGAGTCGAGGAGTTCACCGCCGTGCTCGACGAGTTGCTGAGCGACTGACAAGCATCCACGCGGAGTTTCACGAGATCGGCACCAGGGCTGCGAAAAGCGACCCGACAGCGACCATGACGCAGAAATCGCGATACGCGTCGACTAGCTCTTCTCGCGCAGAACAGTGGCCTCGAGCAGCCGCTGCGCCTGGCGCGTAGCCGCCTTGCCAACCGCCGACAGCGCGCGCTGAGCCGAATTCGGTTGTGACGCAGGCTTGACCAATACCACGTCGCCGACCCGCATCAGCCCGGGCCGTGAGACGTCGGCGTAGACCCCGAGGAACCGGTCGGTCCGGTCGACGAGACGGCGGGTCAGCGTGCGGTCGAGGTCAAGGCCGGGTTGCGGCCTCGTCGGCACGACGCAGCGAATGGTCGGGATCGTGACGTGCATTGTCGCCGAACCGATCTGGACGTCACCGCCTACCCACGCCGACTCGGGAAAGTCCGAATCTGGCTGCTCGACGTCGACGAGGACATTGGGCCGGAACCGCCGGACCGAATAGGGCTCGTCGCCCGCGGACAGCGACGCCAAGCTGACCGAGCTCATCAGGTGCACGGGCCCAAGATCGACGAAAGTACCAGGGGGCGTGGAGAATCGGGCCAGCGTCAAGATTTGCTTGGTGGTGAACACCGTCGTGTCTGGCAGCGCCTCGGACTCCGAGAGGCCGAAGTCGCGGCGCACCTCGGCGGCCGAGAAGTTGGCCTTCGTCTGCCGCAGCGAGAGCCGGTGTCTGCTGGTGTCGTCCGTTGGCGGCAGCGCCGTCAGCCGAACCTCGCGGCCGACCAGTTCGGAGAGTAGTCGGTGCACCTCGGTGTCCGAACTGCAGCACTCGGTGCCGTCGGGGAAGGTGATCGTGACCTCGGGCACGTTGCCCGGCCCTGCATCAGCGGCGGGTTCGGTGACGTAGGCGGCCGAACAGCCCAGCAACTTGGGCACGCGGCGAGCCGACGCGGTGATGTCGTTCTCCAGATCGCGTACCGCCCACAATCTATCGGCGTGAACGCCCCGCCGGTCGACGCGCACCTCGTCGATCTGATGTCCACCCATCGACTTCACCGGAAACCGCCACAGTTGCGATACCGTCACGTCTGACATCGGCCCTCCTGCCAGGATCAAGCTATGCGGGACGAAACCACTTGCCGCAGTTCGGAGAACGCGTCGGATTCGGTGTCGTAGACGCGCACGATCGCCTCGTCACCCGGCTGAAGGAACGTCGACTCGCCGAGCTCGGTGTAGCGCGTCGCGCCGATGCCGATCAAGAGGTTCGCCGGATGACCGGACGCAACCATCAATGCCCCGACGTCCTCGAGTGGCGTATCCGCCGACCCCTTCTGACTTGCGAGGCGCTCGGTGATCCAGTCGAGCAGCACCTCGCCGTAGTAGGAATAGCCGAGCAGGGGGCTGTCCACGCCGTAGGCATGCTCCTGACCGTCGGCGGTGCGCAGGTTGCACACCAGTCGAAGCGTCGACGTGGGGCCGTCCGGGGTCAGGTCACCGATGTCGAAGAACCGTGCGGCCGCCCCCTTGGACGCCGGACCCCAGTTCTTCTTGTGACTGATCTTCAGCGCTCCTGGCCGACGGATCGAGCAGTCGTTGAACGCCCCGAGCGCGAAGGGCTGCAGCGATACGACGGTGTCGCCCTCCCACGTCACGTGACAGGCCAGGCCGACCTCGGGCTCGATCTGCAGGTTGAGCGGCGTCTCACTCTCAGGAAGCAGAATGCTGTCGTGGGACAGTGGGAACTCGCCGAGGAAGCCGTCGTAACCCGGTGCGTACCAAGGGAAGATGCCCTTGGGCGCCTCCCCGTCGCTGGTGACGTTGACGAAGTCGGCCGCCTCGCCGGCCTGCTCGAGGTGGCCCGCGAAGTTTCCTGCGACGCCGAACCCGAACCAGGTGCGCAGTTCGGCCTCGTCCAGTTCAAACATTGCAAGCTCGCTCTTACTCATGATTCGCTCACGAGTTCGCTCATGGTGTCAGCACCGACCTTCCGACGTAGGGCACCAGCGCATCCGGAACACGGACGCTGCCATCCGGCTGCTGGTGATTCTCCAATATGGCCACCAGCCAGCGTGTGGTGGCCAGTGTTCCGTTCAGCGTCGCCGCGATCTGCGGCTTGCCGTTCTCGTCGCGGTAACGGGTCGAGAGCCGCCGCGCCTGGAACGTGCTGCAGTTCGACGTCGACGTCAGCTCGCGGTAGGTCCCCTGGGTGGGCACCCACGCCTCGCAGTCGAACTTGCGGGCCGCGGACGAACCCAGATCGCCTGCGGCGGTGTCGATCACCCGGTACGGCACCTCGATCAGAGCAAGCATCTGACGCTGCCACCCGAGCAACCGCTGGTGTTCGGCTTCCGCGTCCTCCGGCTTGCAGTAGACGAAGGCCTCCACCTTGTCGAACTGATGCACGCGGATGATGCCGCGGGTGTCCTTGCCGTAGCTACCCGCCTCGCGACGGAAGCACGACGACCACCCGGCGTACCGCCGGGGACCGTCGGAAAGGTCGATGATCTCATTGGAGTGGTAACCGGCCAGCGGAACCTCCGAGGTCCCGACGAGGTACAGGTCGTCGGCCTCGAGACGGTAGATCTCGTCGGCGTGCGCGCCGAGGAAGCCGGTGCCCGACATGATCTCCTGCCGCACCAGGACGGGCGGGATGACGAGGGTGGCGCCGTTCTCGGTTGCCAGTCGGGCCGCCAGCTGCAGGAGGCCGAGCTGCAGCAGCGCACCGAATCCGGTGAGGAAGTAGAAGCGCGACCCCGAGACCTTCGCGCCGCGCTCCATGTCGATCAGCCCAAGCGCTTCGCCGAGTTCGAGGTGATCCTTCGGATTCTCGATCGCCGCGGGTTCGCCGACGGTGTCGAGCACCACGAAGTCGTCCTCGCCGCCTGCGGGGACACCATCGATGATCACGTTGGAGATCGTCATGTGCGCCGCGGTGAACGCGGTTTCGGCGGCGGCCTGCGCGGCTTCGGCGGCCTTGACCCCCTCGGCCAGCTCCTTGGCGTGCGCCAGCAGTGCGGGCCGTTCGTCCGCGGACGCCGAGCCGACGGCCCTGCTCGCCGTCTTCTGTTCGGCCCGCAGATTGTCGGCCGCCGATATCGCGGAACGCCTCGCCGTGTCTGCTTCCAGTAGCACGTCCACGAGGGCGGGGTCTTCGCCGCGCGCCCGTTGTGACGCGCGCACCCTGTCCGGCGCTTCGCGCAGCAGCTTGAGGTCGATCACGAGGAAAACCCTACGTTCGGCACGTAGCGGGGGATCATCCAGGGGACCGGCAACTACCCACCCCGGGGCACAACCACATAACGTTACAACTGCATCTCTTGTCACACCGCCTGGCGCGCCTGTCACAATGGACCAGATGTTGGATGCACCTACGGCCACGGAGCTGGGCACGGACCGGGCGACGGACGAGGCTGGTGAGCCGTCGACCCGCCCGGCATGGTGGCGAAGTCTGCAGGCTGCCTCCACGCGCCGCGCACTGCTTCTGACGGCTCTTGGCGGCCTGCTCATCGCCGGTCTCATCACCGCCCTTCCCGGCACCGGGGACGGCAGGAACCCCATCGGACTCAACGCGGGCTCCTCAGCGCTGGGTGCGCGCGGCAACGCCACGTTCGACCACGCCAAGAGCGGCACCTGTCTGAACTGGCCGGAGCAGGTGCCCGACGCGGCGGCGATCGTCGACTGCAAGGACGAGCACCGGTTCGAAGTCGCCGAGACGATCGACATGAGGACCTTTCCCGGGACGGAATACGGCCCAGACGCCGCGCCGCCCACCGAGGCGCGCATCAAGCAGATCAGCCAGGAGCAGTGCCAGGCCGCGGCGCGCCAGTATCTCGGCGAGAGGTACGACCCCAACGGCCGGTTCAGCGTCAGCCTCGTCTGGTCAGGGGACAAGGCGTGGCGTCAGGCGGGCGAGCGGCGCATGCTGTGTGGCCTTCAACTGGCCGGCCCCGACAACCACCAGCTGGCCTTCAAGGGCAAGGTCGCCGACAGCGACCAGTCGAAGGTCTGGCCCTCGGGAACGTGCCTCGGCATCGACCCGGCCACGAACCAGCCGATCGACATTCCCATCGATTGCGCCAAGCCGCACGCCATGGAGGTCACCGGCGCGGTCAACCTCGCGGAGAAGTTCCCGGGCCCGGTGCCCCCCGACGGTGACCAGGACCAGTTCGTGAAGGACTCCTGCACCCAGATGACCGACGCCTATCTTGCGCCGGTCGAACTCCGCAAGACGACGCTGACGCTGATCTACAGCACCATCTCGCTGCCCAGTTGGACGGCGGGCAGCAAGCAGGTGTCCTGCAGCATCGGCGCCACCCTGGGCAACGGCGGCTGGTCCACACTGCTCAACAGCGCCAAGGGACCGTTGCTCATCAACGGTCAACCGCCCGTGCCGGTGCCCGACATCCCCCAGGACCGCCTTGAGCTGCCGCCGATCCCGCTGCCGACGGTGGACACCTCTTCGCAGGTGTCGTCGTCGCAGATCGACCTCAGCGATCAGGGCAGCCAGAGCACCCAGGGCAACCAACACCTGCCGGGACAGCAGCAGGCCGGGCCGTCGCAGACCCAGAGCACGTCGTCACCCACCAGCTCGGGTGAACCGACCCCGGTGCAGGGCAATACCTTCCTGAACGGACCGCCACCGCCCCCAGGACCGGGAACCGACGGGCAGGGCCCGCCACAGGACGGCGTCGCACCGCCCGTGGATGGCGATCCCGCAGCCGGGGCGCCCGCCCCTGCCC
>NZ_JBOGDD010000927.1:0-6037 GCF_050701675.1 Mycobacterium sp.
CTGCCGTCCGGGGGCGACGGCAGGCTTCCTGACCTTTCTGGTCCTTCAGATGTCAGGCGGTGGCCTGAGCTCCCAGCGTCCGTTGGACGTCGGGGATCATCTGCTGCAGCTGCTGACCCCAGTAGCCCCAGCTGTGGGTACCGGTGGCCGGGAAGTTGAACACACCGTTGGTGCCACCCGCGGCCAGGTAGTTGTCCCGGAAGGTCACGTTCGTCCGCAGCGTGAACCCCTCGAGGAACTGCGCCGACATCAGGTTGGCACCCGAGTCGCCGGTGTCCAGGTCCGAAGGCGTACCGGTGCCGCAGTAGATCCACACCCTGGTGTTGTTGGCGACCAGTTGATTGACGTTGACCATCGGGTCGTTGCGCTTCCACGCCGGGTCACCCGACGGACCCCACATGCTCTCGGCGTTGTAGCCACCCGCGTCGTTCATCGCCAGCCCGATCAACATCGGCCACCAGCCCTCGGACGGGTTGAGGAAGCCAGACAGAGATGCGGCGTAGGTCCACATCTGCGGGTGGTAGATCGCGTACGTCAGCGCGGCGCCGCCCGCCATGGACAGACCAACGACGGCATTGCCGTTCTGCGAGACGCCGTAGTTGCTCTCGAGGAAGGCGGGCAGTTCCTGAGTCAGGAACGTCTCCCACTTGTAGGTGTAGTCCTGGCCGTTGCCCTGCGACGGCTGGTACCAGTCGGTGTAGAAGCTGGACTGGCCACCGACCGGCATCACGGTCGACAGGCCGGACTGGTAGGTCCACTCGAAGGCGGGAGTGTTGATGTCCCAACCGCTGTAGTCGTCCTGCGCGCGCAGGCCGTCGAGCAGATAGATGGCGTGCGGGCCGCCACCCTGGAACTGCACCCTGATGTTGCGGTTCATCGACGGGGAGAACACGTCCAGGTACTCCACCGGTAGCCCCGGCCGGGAGAATGCTCCTGCCGTCGCCGAACCCCCGACGAAGCCGATCAGCCCGGGCAGGGTCATTGCTGCCACGAGTCCAACGACCAGCCGGCGCAACCACGTGCCACGAATATTTCTGACGAACTTCATAACGGCAACCAACCGTCCTCTCTTCATGTCCTCAAGCAATCGCCGTTGCTTTGCGAGCGCAAGTGAATCACGTCGATGTGGTTCGCATCCCCGGTCAACGCCGTGTTGTGACGTCGCGGTTGGCTAACGATTACGACTCGGCCCAGAGACCTTCCGGACAGATTTCGCCTGTGACCTGTGTGAATGAAGTGAACTCTGTGATCGCCCGATCGCAGCGACGCGCTCGGCCGGAGGGGCTCGGCGCGTAGCCCGCCAAAGCCTGGACGCGCAGCCATCCGAGCCTGAAAATCGCGCTGACCTGGCTAGATGATACTGAATCCGCCCTGGGCACGCACTTCGGCAACTGCCAACGCAAACCGCAGGGCGCGTTCGGCCGGCGCGTCGCGTACGGTCCGCCTCGATGACCTGAGCGACCGGCGCGATTCCAGTAGCCAGCAAACTCGATGAAACGCGCGACGAGACACGGGGGTCGAGCCGGAACGACGGTGTCCGTCAATCCCGTTGGCGATCAACGTGATTGGACGAGAGGCTCGCTGATCAGTGTGCAGCGGCCGCGAGCGCCCGCTGCACGTCGTCGTGGCGCTCCTCGATGGTGCGGCCGATCTCCTGGAGCAGCAGGGGTTTTCGCAACACCAGCTCCTCCATGTGTTCACGCTCGATCTGCAGCACGGTGACCTCGTCGACGGCGTAGGCGCCCGCGAGCGCCGGCTCGCGGGTCAATGCGGTCGAACCGATGAAGTCGCCCTCCTCGAGGATTCGGACCGGGATCGTCGCCCCGTCCTCGGCTCTGGCGGTGAGTCGTATCCGGCCGTTGACGATGAACGTCATCCGGCTCGGTGTCTGACCGGGGAACTGGATGGTCTCGTCGGCGCCGTACCTGGCGATTCGTGCGTTGGGAAGCAGTTCCTGCTGCTCGGCCTCGCTCAGCCTCAGTGTCGGTCCGAGGACGCGCAGCGACGTCGCCGCACGCTCCGAGGTGGCGAAGTCGTCGTCCGCCTCGTCGAGATGCAGACCGGCGCGGCGAGACGCATACCAGGCCCATCGCAGAAAGATCGCCCTGGCCGGCCCGCCGTCGGCGGGAGACCGCAGTGGAATCGACGTCTTGTACCCGCCCGCGCCTGCCGCCACGCTGGATGGCGTCGCACCAGGACGCAGGTGGGGCAGGGTGGCCGCCACCCGGACGAGCATGCCGCATACGTCGTCGGGAGGATCGTTGTGGCTGAACTGGGTGACCACCGAGATCGAGTGCTCGCCGGGCGGCCGGCTCAGGTTGGCGAACGATGCGCCCGCTAGTACCGAGTTCGGAATGATCTGCAGGCCACTGCCCGTGTCGATGTGCGTGGCACGCCAGTTCACCTCGACGACCCGGCCCCGCGCCGATGGGGTGTCGACCCAGTCCCCGAGTTGGAACGGCTGCTCGAACAACAGCAGCAGGCCGGAGATGATCTGGCCGACGGAGTTCTGCAGTGTCAGACCGAGCACGATCGACGTGATGCCGAGCGCGGTGAACAGTCCGCCGACGTTGGCGCCCCAGATGTAGGAGAAGATGATCGCGAGCCCGATCGCGATGACCAGGAACCGTGCGACGTCGAGGAAGATCGACGGAATCCGCTTGCGCCAGGAGCCTTCCGGCGCGCCCTGGAAGAGCGTGGCATTGAGTCCGGAGAGCACCAGCACCAGCAGTACGAAGCCGAGCACCGTGGAGACGATGCGGACCGGGGTGGCGTCGGCGGACACCTCGGTGGCCTTGACCAGGAGCAGGAGCAGAGCACCCAGCGGCAGGATGTAATTGCGCACCAGGTCCACGGGACGGGTCAGCGCGCTGCCCCGCCTGGTGAGCGCGGCTCGCAGCTCGGTGAGGGCGACCAGCGCGATCGGCAGGCCGATCGCCACGCCGATGGCCCAGTAGAACCAGGCCGCGTCGACGATGCTGCTCACGATTGCCGCTCCGAGAGCCGCCAGATGGGTTGCGACTCCCCGGCGACGGTGATCTCACCCCCGGCGGTGAACTGCCGGGTGTCGCGCATCGCGTCGTAGACGTCGGAGGTGACGTATACGCCTGGGAGCGGGGAGCCGCTCTGCGCGGAGAAGGCGAGATCGACTGCCGCCCCCCACATGTCGTAGGCCAGGCTCGCCCGGCCGACCAGGCCGCTGCTGACCGTGCCGGTATCGATGCCTGCGTGTAGCTTCAGCGACTGTCCGGCTTCGCCGTTGAAGCGGTCGACGATCCGGTGCATCTCGATGGCGAAGTCGACCGTGCGGCGGACGTTGTCGATGCGCGGCACGTTCAGGCCGCAGCTGGCGAGATATCCGTTGCGCAGCGTCCGGACTCGTTCGATGCCGAGGCTCTCGGCCGCCGCATCGAACTGGCGGACGAGCTTGTTCACGATGGCCAGCGACTCTTCGGACGTCAAGTCGGCGGAGAGTTCGTCGAGCCCGACGATGTCGGCGAAGATCACGGTCACGTCCTGGTGGTCCTGGGAGATGGTCTCCTCGCCCTCGCGGTAGCGCGCCACCACCTGCTCGGGCATCAGAGACAGCATGATGCGGTCGTTCTCCCGACGCTGCTCGTTGAGCAGGTCCTCCTTGATGGCGAGGTTGCGGCTCATTCCATTGAAAGCGACTGTGAGATCGCCAAATTCGTCACGGGATGCCACCGGGATGGTGACCCCGTAGTCGCCGGAGCTGATCTGGTGGGCACCGCTCTCGAGCCGGCGGATCGGACGCACGAACAGCCGCGCGAGCAACATCGCAGCGATGCAGACCGCGAAGATGATCCCCGCCGTCGACAACACCAACGTTCTGGTGAACGCCGACACCGGGGCGAACGCCTCGGAGGTATCGATGTTGGCGATCACGGTCCACCGCAGTCCGGGGATGTCGGCGGGCGCATAGGCCTGCAGCGTTTCGTCGCCGAGGTAGTCGGGCGCGATCAGTGTGCCGGCTTGGCCGCGCTGCGCGAGTTTGGTGGCCTCAGACGCGACGGGCTGCACCAGCGTGGTGCCGTGCTGGCGGATCGCGTCCGCGGCGACGTCCGGCGGGGTGCCCGCGTCGATCACGTCGCGCTTGTAGGCCTCGGGATCCTGTAGGAACAGTCGGGAGTCGGACCGCATCAGATCGTCGGGGCCGACGATGTACGTCTCGCCCGTGGCACCCATGCCGGACTCCTCCCAGCGCCCATCCATCGTCATCAGCTTGTTGATCTTGGAGATCGGGAACTGCAGCGCCAGAACACCTTCCACCCTTCCCTGCGGCCCGACGGGTGACACGAACCAGGCCGTCGGCGAGTCGGCCGGCTGGTAGTCCCCGAAGTCGGTCAGGCCGACGTAGTCGACGGTGTTGGAGTCGACCGCCTTCTGATAGGCGCCGCCGAGCTCGCTGCCCCGGTAGGGACCGGTCAGCACGTTGGTGCCGAGGTCCACGCCCTTGTAGGCGCTGTAGACGACGTTCCCGCGGGTGTCGAGCAACAGGGCGTCCTCGAAGTCGAAACGGGTGACGATCTCCCGGAAGAAGTCGTTGAACCGGGCGTTCGCGGCCGACCACGGGCTGCCGTCGCGGGCGTCGTCGAACTTGATCGCCGCGTCCCAGTCCGCGGTCGGCTTGTCGTAGTCGCCGAACGGGACGGTGTAGTTCGCCTGCAGGTAGCGCTGCGCGTTGGAGGTCGGCACCAGTGCATCGACGTCGACGTTCTCGCCGGTCTGCGCCTTCTCGTCCTTGGCGAACCGTCGTGCGTAGTAGTCGACGAGTGACTGCTGTTGGGCCGGATCGACGGTGGCCGTCTGGAGCTGGTCGAAGCCCGCCGTGAACGCTTCGAGGGCTTGTGACGCCGTCGACCCCCGCGAGTAGATCACCAGAGAGTTCTTCAGGTCGGCGATGCTGGACTGCAGCTGCCTGCTCTGCGACTGCCGGATCTCCGTCAGCCTCTCGAAGACCGACGCACGCAACGAGTTGCGGCCCGATTGATAGCCGATCGCCCCGACGACCGCGGCGGACAGAACGCTCGTCAGGAGCAGCATCACGAGCAGCTTGGATTGGATGCTCACCCGTGACATCAGGCGTCGACGGCTCCGTTTGGCGGATTCGGTCGAGTCGCTCGTCTCGTCCGTGGGGGCGTCTTCCGCCGTCGTCGTCGTCATCAGTTGCATAGACTAGCTCGCAAACAGGCTGGTCGGCGGGACTCGATGAATGTTCGATGGCCGTCGACGGGATGGGACTGATCGGGCACCCTGGAGTCATGGCCGCCGCCTTCGATCTCGAGCGCTTCGTCGATGCCCAGGAACGTGGCGGTGTCTACGACTCGGCGGTGGCGGAACTGCGCGCGGGACGCAAGATCTCGCACTGGGTGTGGTTCGTGTTCCCTCAGTTGCGCGGGCTGGGCACTAGCGTCATGGCCGACCGATTCGGCATCGAATCCCGCGACGAGGCCGTCGCCTATCTGGCGCACGACGTGCTCGGGCCGCGCTTGCACCGGTGCTCACAGTTGGTCACCCGGTCCGGGGCGGTCACCGCTCAAGCGTTGATGGGTTCGGTGGATGCGATGAAGCTGCGGTCGTCGATGACGCTGTTCGCCGAGGTGGCCGCCGACGCCGGAGATTTCGTCGCGGTGCTCGACGAGTACTACGGCGGCGGGCGGGATCCCAAGACTCTCGAGCTGTTGAATCCTGGTCACTCCGCCTCATCCGCATCAGTGCTCTAGAACGGTGGGGGCGGTTCGGCGGCTTCGGCTGCAGCCCTTGCCTGTTCGTCCACGGCTGCGGCTACGACTCTTTGTTGGGCTTCGGCTTCGATGAGCGCCTTGTTGAGTTCGCGTTCGTCGTGGATGCGGCGGGCCCGGTCTTGGGACCTCGTGGTTCCGCGGCGCGGCATCCTCAACCCCGCGGTGTGGGCTGGCTGCGCGGGCACCTCGACGGGAACGACCGCTGCGGTGGGTTGGCGTAGTTCCGGGAACAGCAGCCGACTGCCCGGCGTGGTGACTTGATTGTGCCCTTC
>NZ_JBOGDD010000928.1:0-6430 GCF_050701675.1 Mycobacterium sp.
CCTCAACGTCGGCGATCGGGTGGTCACGGCCCAAGCGGTCGGCGCATACGCCGAATACAGCGTGGCCCCGGCCGATTTCGTGGCCTACGTGCCCGACGCGGTGCCGGCGGAAGTGGCGGCCTCGGCACTGCTCAAGGGGATGACTGCCCACTACCTACTCAAGTCGGTCTACCCGGCACAGCAGGGTGACACGGTGCTCGTCCATGCCGGCGCCGGCGGCGTCGGCCTGATCCTCACCCAGTGGGCCACCAGCGTGGCGGTCAAGGTGATCACCACGGTCTCCACACGCGCCAAGGCCGAACTGTCCCGGCAGGCCGGTGCCGTCGAGGTGCTCGACTACCCGGACGACGCCGAGGAATTCGGGGCCAGGATCCGTGAGCTCACCGGCGGCCGGGGGGTGTCCGCGGTGTACGACGGCGTCGGGGCGTCCACGTTCGACGCCAGCCTGGCCAGCCTCGCCGTGCGCGGCACGCTGGCCCTGTTCGGCGCGTCCAGCGGACCCGTTCCACCGTTCGACCCCCAGCGTCTCAACAGTGCCGGATCGCTGTTCCTCACCCGACCAACACTGGCCCATTACACCAGGACCGCCGACGAATTCTCCTGGCGTGCAGGGGAACTGCTCGACGCTATCGCGACGGAGACCATCAACGTCACGGTCAGCGAGCGGTATCCGCTGGCCGACGCGGCCAGGGCACACACCGACCTGCAGGGGCGCAAGACGGTCGGCTCGGTCGTGCTGGTGCCCTGAGTTGCCACGCCCGCCGTCGGTGGGCGTCCTAATCTTGTCGGCGTGGCCGAGGACTTGATCGTGACACGGACGTTCGTGGTGTCCGCGGCCGACTTGAGCGAGCGCTTCTCCCGGTCCTCCGGTCCAGGCGGGCAGGGCGTGAACACCGCGGACAGCCGCGTCGAGCTGTCCTTCGACCTGGCCCGTTCGCGGTCGGTTCCGGAGTGGCTGCGCAGGAGGATGCTCTGCCGACTGCACGGTCGCCTGGCCGGGGGCATTCTCACCGTGACGGCGAGTGAACACCGCGGACAACTCCAGAATCGCGCGGCGGCCCGCGAACGCATGGCGGGTCTCCTGCGCGCAGCCGCCGCGGCGCCTCCGCCGACACGAAGGCCGACCAAGCCCACCAGAGGTGCGAAGGAACGTCGGATCGCGGAGAAGAAGCTGCGGGGCCGGACGAAGGAGGGCCGCAGGGGCGGCTGGGACCGGAGCTAGCCCGGAGCTAGCCCCTCACCGGCGTTCGGAACGTGCGGCGGTAGGCGCCAGGGGTCGTGCCCAGGTGGGCACGGAAGCGACGACGTAGATTCACTGCCGAGTTCAGACCGACCCGAGTCGCAATGACCTCCACCGGCAAATCCGTCTCCTCCAGGAGAGTGCGCGCCATCGATATCCGGCGGGACAACAGCCACGCGCCCGGGCTGGTGCCCAACTGGTGGGCGAAGCGTCGGCCCAGGGTGCGGGGCGAGACGCTGAGATGGGTGGCGAGGTCATCCACCGACAGCGACGTCCCGAGGCGGGAAGCGGCCCATCCGACAAGGCCGTCCAACGCGTCGGCGGGCGGTGGGTTCGGCGCGTACTGGAGCTGGCCGCCGTCCCGATGCGGCGGCAGGACCATGTGTCGTGCGACCGCGTCCGCGTGCGCGGCGCCGTGATCCTGCCGAACGAGATGGAGGCAGAGGTCGATACCCGCTCCTGCGCCTGCGCTCGTGGCCACGTCGCCGTGATCTACGTACAGCAGGTCCGCCTCCACGGACACCCGAGGAAAGTCCCGTTGGAGTTGCTCGGCACGAGCCCAGTGCGTGGTGGCCGAACGGCCGTCCAGCAAGCCCGTGCGGGCCAGCGCGAACGCCCCGGTGCAGATCGTGACGAGCCGCGCCCCGCGGGCGTGCGCCCCAAGCAGGGCCCGGCGAAGGCTGGCGGACAGCGGCGTCTCCACCGGGGTCCAGCCAGGGATGAGCACCGTGTCCGCGGATGCCAGCGCTTCGAGACCCAGCGACACCGACATCGTGTACCCGGCCGACGTAGGCACGGGGCCCGGCGTCTCCGAACAGACCGCGAACTCGTAGGGCTGAGGCACCCCAGGCCGAGCCGTGCCGAATACCTCTGCTGCACAGCCGAGTTCGAACGTCGACTGGACGACCGGTCGGACCAGGGCCACTACCCGATGCATGGCTGAAAAGTACCCCATGATGACTTCTCTGACACTGGGCCAGTGTGGCCGCACACGGCACCGTAGAGAGGGTGAATCCTGAAATCCTCACGCAGGAGGGCTATACCTCCGTCGCCGTCAGTGAATCGCCCGTCCGCGAAATCTTCCCCGGTATCCGGCTGCGCCCGTTGTGGAAGGGGCTGACCGGTGCGCACGCCAACGTCCTCGAGATGGACCCGGGCACGTCGTGGCCGCGCCCCGACGTTCACGAGCCCGGCTCCGAAGAGGTCTACGTGGTCGCGGGCACGTTCAACGACGGCGCGCGCGATTACCCGGCTGGGACGTTTCTGCACGCACCGGCGGGATCGTGGCACGTGCCTGCGACGACGACGGGATGCACCCTGTTCCTGTTCTACCCCGAGGGTTGAGTCTCGCGGGGCGTCAACCCAACAGCGTCGGCAGCGCCAGCGCCGAGTCGATGGCCAGCGCGCAGAACAGCACGGCCAAGTAGTTGTTGGACTGCAGGAACAACCGCAGGGGTTTCACCGGCTCACCGCGTTTCACCCCCGCGTACAGCTGGTGGGCCATCGTCAGGAACCACGCGCCCGCGAGCAGGGCCACCCCCGCGTACAGCCAGCCGGTGGCCAGCGCCAGGGCAAGCGTCGTCAGCACGGTCAGCCACGTGTAGATGAGGATCTGCTTGGTGACCTGCCGCTCGGTCGCGACGACCGGCAGCATCGGCACGCCCGCCGCCTTGTAGTCGTCCTTGTAGCGCATCGCCAGCGCCCAGGTGTGCGGCGGCGTCCAGAAGAAGATGATCGCGAACATCACCAGCGCGGGCCAACTGATGGTGCCCGTCACGGCCGACCAGCCGATCATCACCGGCATGCAGCCCGCTGCCCCACCCCAGACGACGTTCTGCGACGTGCGGCGCTTGAGCAGCAGGGTGTAGACGAACACGTAGAAGGCGATGGTCGCGACGGCCAGCAGACCCGACAGAAGATTGGTGGTCCACCACAGCCAGGCGAACGATCCAGCGCTGAGCACGAGTCCGAACACCAACGCGTGCCGAGTGGGCACCGTCGCGCGGGCCAGAGGTCGGCGCGCCGTCCGCTTCATCATCTTGTCGATGTCCGCGTCGGCGACGCAGTTCAGCGTGTTCGCACCCGCGGCGGCCAACATGCCGCCGAACAGCGTGTTCACGATCAGGAGGGGATTCACCGCGCCGCGGTCGGCAAGCAGCATGGCCGGGATCGTCGTGACGAGCAGGAGTTCGATCACACGCGGCTTGGTCAGCGCCAGATAGGCCAACAGCGTGGTACGGGTCCGGCCAGGCGCCTGGCGGAAGAGACGGCGCTCGCGAATGCTCACGCAGTTGTTCTCCTCGTAATTTCGCGGCGGCGCGCAGCTTCTAGCAGACGAGCTTCTACTACAGACGATGGTAGACCGTGAATCTGTGCATCCCACAACGCAGGGTGGTCAGAGGTGAACGCCGGACCAACTTGGCCGACGCGGCCTGCGGCGATTGGGCGATCCGCACTAGGGTATTGATGGACAGCTTGCCGACCCGAGGAGCTTGCTAGTGACCACAGTGGAAGAGATTTCCGCCCTCACCCGCCCCAACCACCCCGATGACTGGGCGGACGTCGACTCGGTCGCCGTCGACACGGTGCGGGTGCTGGCGGCGGACGCCGTGCAGAAGGTCGGCAATGGACATCCCGGCACCGCAATGAGCCTGGCGCCGTTGGCGTACACGCTCTTCCAGCGCCAGTTGACGCACGATCCATCGGATGTGCACTGGCTGGGCCGCGACCGCTTCGTACTGTCGTGCGGCCACAGCAGTCTGACGCTGTACATCCAGCTGTACCTGGGTGGATTCGGGCTCGAGCTGACCGACATCGAGTCGCTGCGGACGTGGAAGTCCAAGACGCCAGGGCACCCGGAGTTCCGCCACACCAAGGGCGTCGAGATCACCACCGGGCCGCTTGGTCAGGGACTGGCCTCCGCAGTCGGCATGGCGATGGCGGCGCGCTACGAGCGCGGTCTCTTCGACCCCGATGCCGCACCAGGCACCAGCCCGTTCGATCACTTCATCTACGTGATCGCCTCCGACGGCGACATGGAAGAAGGGGTGACCAGCGAGGCCAGCTCGCTGGCCGGAACGCAGCAGCTCGGCAATCTGATCGTGTTCTACGACCACAACCAGATCTCGATCGAGCACGACACCAACATCGCGCTGTCCGAGGACGTGCCTGCCCGTTACCGCGCGTACGGCTGGCACGTGCAGGAGGTCGAGGGCGGCGAGAACGTCGTCGGCATCGAGGCCGCGATCGAGGCAGCCAAGGCCGTCACCGACAAGCCGTCGTTCATCTCGCTGCGCACGATCATCGGCTATCCCGCGCCAACCAAGATGAACACCGGCGGCGTGCACGGGTCTGCTCTCGGCGACGAGGAAGTGGCCGCCACCAAGAAGGTCCTCGGCTTTCACCCAGACAAGAAGTTCGAGGTCCGTGACGAGGTCATCGAGCACACCCGCAAGCTGGTCGACCGCGGCCGAGAAGCGCACGAGAAGTGGCAGCCGGAGTTCGATGCGTGGGCCGAGCGCGAGCCCGAACGCAAGAAGCTTCTCGACCGGCTGCTGGCCCAGGAGCTGCCGGACGGCTGGGATGCCGACATCACCTACTGGGAGCCGGGCTCCAAGCCGCTGGCCACCCGGGCAGCTTTCGGCAAGGTGCTCAACGACGTGGCTCCAAAGCTGCCCGAACTGTGGGGCGGCTCGGCCGATCTGGCGGGCAGCAACAACACCACCATCGAAGGCGTGAAGTCCTTCGGTCCGCCGTCCATCTCGACCAAGGACTACACCGCGGACCCGTACGGCCGCGTGCTTCACTTCGGCATCCGCGAGCACGCCATGGGCTCGATCCTGTCCGGCATCGTGCTGCACGGTCCGACCCGCGCGTTCGGGGGCACGTTCCTGCAGTTCTCCGACTACATGCGCGGCGCGGTGCGGTTGGCGTCGCTGATGGACATCGACACCATCTACATCTGGACGCACGACTCCATCGGGCTGGGCGAAGACGGCCCGACCCACCAGCCGATCGAGCACCTCGCCGCGTTGCGGGCGATCCCCAATCTCTCGGTGGTGCGGCCTGGCGATGCGAACGAGACCGCCTACGCGTGGCGCAGCATCCTGGCGCGGGGCAACGGCAGCGGCCCGGTCGGTTTCATTCTCACGCGCCAGGGCATCCCAGTCCTGGAGGGCACCGACGCCGAGGGCGTGGCCAAGGGTGGCTACGTGTTGGGCGGCGGAAAGCCCGCCGACGATGCCGACGTGATCATCATCGGTACCGGTTCGGAATTGCAGTTGGCGGTGGAGGCCAAGAAGCTATTGGCGGAGAAGGACATCACCGCGTACGTCGTGTCCATGCCGTGCGTCGAGTGGTTCGAGTCGCAACCGAAGGAGTACCGCGACAGCGTGCTACCCCCCGAGGTGTCGGCGCGCGTCGCGGTCGAAGCGGCCGTCGCGCAGAGTTGGCACAAGCTGGTCGGTGACACCGGCGAGATCGTCTCGATCGAGCACTACGGCGAATCGGCCGACGACAAGACCCTGTTCCGCGAGTTCGGCTTTACCGCGGAGGCAGTGGCGGCCGCCGCGGAACGATCACTCGAAAACTGAATGTCGAAGACAACTTAGGAGCATTGATGACTCAGAATCCGAACCTCGCGGCGCTGAGCGCCGAGGGTGTGTCCGTATGGCTCGACGACCTGTCCCGCGAGCGGCTGCAGACGGGCAACCTTCAGAACCTCATCGACACGCGCAGCGTCGTCGGTGTGACCACCAACCCGTCGATCTTCCAGGCCGCGCTGTCCAAGGGCAACGCCTATGACGACCAGGTGAAGGAACTCGCCGAGCGGGGTGCCGACGTCGACGCCACCATTCGGACGGTGACCACCGACGACGTTCGCAATGCGTGCGACCTGCTGGCAAAGACCTACGAGGCCTCCGGCGGCGCCGACGGCCGGGTGTCCATCGAGGTCGACCCACGACTGGCCCACGACACCGACAAGACGATCCTGCAAGCCATCGAGCTCTGGAAGATCGTCGACCGGCCGAACGTGCTGATCAAGATCCCGGCGACCAAGGCGGGTCTGCCCGCGATCACCGCGGTCATCGCCGAGGGCATCTCGGTCAACGTCACGCTCATCTTCTCCGTCGAGCGCCACCGAGAGGTGATGGACGCCTACCTCGCCGGTCTGGAGAAGGCCAAGGAAGC
>NZ_JBOGDD010000929.1:0-2269 GCF_050701675.1 Mycobacterium sp.
CGGCTACTCCACCGGATGCCGACTGCCCGCTTCCTGGCGCACCGGCCCGCCCCCGAGCGATCTGCGTCCCAACAACGACCCCAACGTCCATTACCCATACCTTTTCGGCACCGGCGGCGGACGACAGAAGTCCTAGCGAGACTCCAGTCCTTCCGGGGCGAGATGGCTGATGAGCTGCGCCAGTACGTCGACACGCGGCTCGCCCAGCTACGGGCCGAGCACAAGCTCACCACCGGAGTCGAGCCGCTGCGGTGTCTGTACGGCGACCAGGGACTTGAAGTAGGTCGACCGGAACCGACCTAGCATGTTGAGATTCGACTTCGCCTGTGCGACACAGTAATCCGGGATCAACTTGGGTCGACCGAGAATGGCAGGCTGCAAATCCGTTGGTTGCGGGTGGGCAGGTGTTGAACGCTACTTGCCGACGTTGCCGCAGATAATCGGCTGGAAGTAGAGCGTGGGCTGCCCATTCTGTTCGATCTGGCTGGATGACCCGAGGTGGACGTTGAGGTACCAGCCTGACGCCGGTGGAGCCTGTTCGACATTCTGGACGACTGTGGTCGTGTCGGCGGTACCGGCGGGCGAGGCCATCAGATCGTTGAGGGGGTACTGGACCGCGCCCTGAGCGTCGCAGGAGCCGAGGTGGATGTGTTCGGCGTGCTCGCTTCCGGGGACGAGGTCGCTCGCGGTGGTGGCGACTGTCAGCGTCTTCTTCGACGGATCGTAGGTGAACGTCGCCGAACCATGGGGGGCCTGGCCGGGCTGTGGCAGCGGCGCCATGGTCAGCGTCGTCGATGCGGAAGCGGTGATGTCCGCACAGGAGATGGGCGTGTACCCGAGGGACCCTTGGGCGCCCAGTTGCGCGGCCGGAGCCAGATGGATGTTGAGTAAAGTGCCGGCGGCCAGGCCGGCGGCGGCCGGCCGCGAGCTGGTGACGGTGGTATCGATCGCCCCACTGTCGTTGGCAATCACGTCGGGGAACGGGACCAGGACAGCTCCTTGTTCTGCGCAGCTGCCCTGGTGGATGTGCATCGCGTGACTGCTTCCGGGGGTGAAGCCGGCCATCTGCAGTTTGGCGCTGACGTTCTTGGTTTGGGGGTCCCAGCTCAGTGTGACCGTGCCCGACGGTTGATTGCCGAGGGATACGGCGACCGGGGAAGCCGTCACCGCGGTAGTTGGGGACGGGGTGGTCGACGGCTGTGTCGAATTCGATTGCGTCGAACTCGAGCCGCATGCCCCCACCGATGCGGCCACCAGGGCAGCTGCCGTCATCAACCGGATGGACATCGATGTGCGTGTGGCGGTGCTCAAGGTTGCGCTCCCTCGTCCTGGCTGGCGCCTTGGCGCTGACGACGGGGCCGATGGGGGGCTCGCCGACGGTATGCGGCTCCCGCATTCGGGTCGCCGATCCACGGGTTGCGGTACGTCGAGGGTGAAGCAATACCAGCTGAGAATCGTTGATCCTGCTTTCAGCTATACCACCGTGCAAACCGATGGACCAGGGTCTTGGCACGAGAATGTGCGACGAGTTCGCAGTGGCGTGAGGTCGACGGTGAAGTATCGCAGCCACATGACACGTGAGAACTGCGCCGACAAGTGCGGCCAACCCCAACCGGCGGATGGCCCGAGCACCCCCGTCGACCTGGCTCCGTGACCCGTCTCCCCGTGGCCAGCGCGTTAAACGGGGGTGATCAGGCGCCGTGGCGCGTCATCATTGTGGTGGAGCCACCAATCCGATGCTCACACCGCGCGACCGAGAGAGCATGCCGACCCCGACGACTCGTCGCCGACCCGAACCACTAGGGCAAGGAAGCGTGAGCAGATGACTACCTCGGAAGCATTCCGTCACAACAGAATCCCGCTGGCGGAGGGTTCCGGCGCGATCGCGTCGAGGCCGCATTCGATGGGAGCCGCCATGCAGGAGATCAGAGATGCCATCACCACGAACGTCAGATTCAACTCCGTCGTGCAGACCGGAGTCCCCGGATTCATTCCCAGAGCCCAGTGAGGTGACGTCGATGACGAGGAGGCACGTCGGATGACCCGCGTCGCAGTGATCACTGGAGCCAGCCGCGGCATCGGTGCGGCGACCGCGACGGTGCTTGCGGAGGGCGGGTTCCGGGTGGTCGTCAACTACCGCTCCAGTGCCGCGGAGGCCGACGAGGTGGTCCAGGCCATCACCGCCGCCGGCGGCCAGGCCGTGGCGATTCGCGCCGACGTCACCGACCCCGGCGACGTGGTGGCGATGGTCGACGAGACCGAACGACGG
>NZ_JBOGDD010000930.1:0-2553 GCF_050701675.1 Mycobacterium sp.
CACCACCACCATGCTGCGTGACCACCTCCGCGAATTCTGATCTCCCCCCAGCGATTTGTGTGCGTTCACCGGCGCTCACCGCCGGTGAAACTCCACAAATCGCAGGGGTGGGGGAGGAGTTTAGGCGCTGCGGCCGCGCTCCTCGCGGTAGTGGCGCACCAACGCGTCGGTCGAGCTGTCGGACTGCTCGGCGGGCGCGGCGTCGTCGGTCAGCACCGGAAGCAGTGAGTTGGCCTGCGTCTTGCCAAGCTCCACGCCCCACTGATCGAACGAGTCGATACCCCAGATCACGCCCTCGGTGAAGACCTGATGCTCGTAGAGCGCGATCAGCTGACCGACCACTGACGGCGTCAGCTTGGTCGCCAAGATCGAAGTGCTCGGCCGGTTTCCGGGCATCACCTTGTGCGGGACGACGTCGGCCTTGGTGCCCTCGCTCGCGATCTCGTCGGCGGTCTTGCCGAACGCGAGCACCTTGGTCTGGGCGAAGAAGTTGCTCATCAGCAGGTCGTGCTTGCTGCCGGTGCCGTCGCGCGTGGGAAGGTCGTCGGTGGGCTGGGAGAACCCGATGAAGTCCGCGGGGATCAGCCGGGTGCCCTGGTGCAGCAACTGGTAGAAGGCGTGCTGGCCGTTGGTTCCCGGTTCGCCCCAATAGATTTCACCGGTCGAGGTGGTCGCCGGGGTGCCGTCGCGTCGTACCGACTTGCCGTTGGACTCCATCGTCAGCTGCTGCAGATATGCCGCGAAGCGCGAGAGGTCGTTGGAGTACGGCAGCACGACGCGGGACTGCGCACCGAAGAAGTCGTTGTACCAGAGGCCGATGAGGCCAAGCAGCACAGGCGCATTGGCCTCCAGCGGCGTGGTGCGGAAATGCTCGTCGATGGCATGGAACCCGGCGAGGAACTCGGCGAACCGCTCCTTGCCGATCACCGCCATCACCGACAGCCCGATCGCCGAGTCCACCGAGTAGCGGCCCCCGACCCAGTCCCAGAAGCCGAACATGTTGGCGGTGTCGATCCCGAAGCCGTCGACGAGCTTTTCGTTTGTGGACACCGCGACGAAGTGCTTGGACACCGCGTCCTGTCCGGCACCGCCGCCGAGTCCGTCAATGAGCCAGCGGCGGGCCGCCGTCGCGTTGGTCAGCGTCTCCAGGGTGGAGAACGTCTTGGACGCGACGATGAAAAGCGTTGTGGCGGGCTCGAGTCCGTCGAGTTTGGCCACCAGGTCGGCGGGGTCGACGTTCGAGACGAACCGGGCCGAGATGCCCGCATCGGCGTAATGCCGCAGGGCGTCGTACACCATCACCGGACCGAGATCCGACCCGCCGATGCCGATGTTGACGACGGTCGTGATGCGCTCGCCCGTCGCGCCGGTCCACTCGCCGTTGCGCAGCTTGTCGGTGAAGGCTCCCATCGAGTCAAGCACCTCGTGCACGTCGCTGACGACGTCCTGCCCGTCGACGGTCAACTCCGCGCCCTTGGGCAGACGAAGGGCCGTGTGCAGCACCGCCCGATCCTCCGAGGTGTTGATGTGCTCACCGCTGAACATGGCGTCGCGGCGGCCCTCGAGGTCGGCGGCCTTGGCGAGGTCGATGAGCAGCGCCAGTGTCTCGCGCGTCACGCGGTGTTTGCTGTAGTCGACGTAGAGATCGCCGACGGTCAGCGTGAGTTCGCGACCGCGTGCGGGGTCCTCGTCGAAGAACTCGCGGAGGTGCTTGGCTCCGATTTCGTCGTGGTGACGGACCAATGCGTCCCACGCCGGAGTGGCCGTGATGTCGGGAATCTCAGCGGGTTGTGAAGACATATGTCGACCCTAATGCGGCGCGCCTTTCGAGGGTGTAAATGATGGATGCATGGACATCGAAAAGCTCCTGTCATCCGTGCCGACCGGCTTGTGGATCGGAGGTGAGGAGCGCGAGGCGTCCTCGACCTTCGACGTACTGAACCCCGCGACCGACGAGGTGCTGCTCAGCATCGGCAACGCCACGCCTGCCGACGGCATCGCGGCGCTGGATGCGGCCGCCGCCGTGCAGGCGGACTGGGCCGCCACCCCGGCGCGCGAGCGAGGCGAGATCCTGCGCTCGGTATTCGAGGCGATCACCGCCCGCGCCGAAGAGTTCGCGACGCTGATGACCCTCGAGATGGGCAAGGTGCTCGCCGAGAGCATGGGCGAGGTGAAGTACGGCTCGGAGTTCTTCCGGTGGTTCTCCGAGGAAGCCGTCCGCATCAGTGGCCGCTACACGAAGGCCCCGGCGGGGACCGGTCGCATCATCGTGACCAAGCAACCCGTCGGCCCGTGTCTGGCGATCACGCCATGGAACTTCCCGCTGGCGATGGGCACCCGCAAGATCGGACCGGCGATGGCCGCGGGCTGCACGATGATCGTCAAGCCCGCCCAGGAAACACCGCTGACCATGCTGCTGCTGGCCAAGCTGATGGACGACGCGGGGCTGCCCAAGGGCGTGCTTTCGGTCCTGCCGACCTCGAAGCCCGGCGACCTGACCACCGCGCTGATCGACGACGGCCGGCTACGCAAGCTGACCTTCACCGGCTCCAC
>NZ_JBOGDD010000931.1:0-4876 GCF_050701675.1 Mycobacterium sp.
TCCCGCGCCCGCTCCCGACGCCGCTCCCGCGGCGGCAGCCGTCCCTGGTCCGGAC
The DNA here is from genome assembly GCF_050701675.1 of Mycobacterium sp. Taxonomy (GTDB): domain Bacteria; phylum Actinomycetota; class Actinomycetes; order Mycobacteriales; family Mycobacteriaceae; genus Mycobacterium. Next base: position 56 of record NZ_JBOGDD010000931.1, read on the forward strand.
GGCGCGCCTGCGCCCGATGCCGCCTTCGGACCGGACGCCCCGACAACGCAGGACTTCATGTACCCGTCGATCAGCAACGGCTGCCTCAAGGACGGCGGAAACGTGCTGGCGACGGCGATCTCGGTAGCGGGACCGGCGACGATCCCGAAGCCGGGCCCCGGCGCGGGTCAGACGGCATACGTGTTCACCGCGATGGGCACTCCGGGTCCGGCCGCCGAGCAGAAGCTGCCGCTGAACGTCACCTGGGTGAACCTGACGACCGGCAAGTCGGGTACGGCGACGCTAAAACCGCAGAGCGATATCAACCCGGCAGGGCCGACGACGCTCACGGTGATCGCCGACACGGGCTCCGGCAGCATCATGTCGACCATCTTCGGTCAGGTCACGACCACCGAGAAGCAGTGCCAGTTCATGCCGACGATCGGCTCGACCGTCGTCCCGTGACCATCGCCTCCCCGCGAAATAGCATTCCCTGTCGTTGAGCCTCGATCTTGACGACAGGGAATGCTATTTCGGCGACTGGGCCGCCTGGTCAGTAAGCCATGAAGAGAATCATTTCCCGGTCGTACTCGCGACCGGGGTGCGCCTCGGACAGGTGCTCCTGAGCCTTCTCGACCAGGTCGTCCTCGTCGGTGCCGGTGATGGCTTCTCCGCAGGGACAGCTCAAGTGTGTTTTCGCCATGCTTCACGATCCCACGAGGATGATGGGCGCATGGACCTGTATGACGTAATGCGCACGACGGGGGCGGTCCGCCAGTTCACCGGCGATCCCCTGCCCGACGAAGTTCTGACGCGCATCCTCGACAATGCCCGCTTCGCCCCGAGTGGCGGCAATCGGCAGGGCGTACGCGTGATCGTGGTTCGCGACGCGGCGACGCGCGAGCGTCTGGCCGAGCTGTCGATCCCCGCCGCCCGGCGCTATGCCGCGCAATTGGCCAACGGTGAGTCACCGTGGAACCCGTTGCGGCCGTGCGGCGTCGACCCGCAGACCGTTGCCGCCACCGAGCCACCCGCACAGATGACGGCGCCGTTGAGAGAGGCGGCGGTCGTGTTGGTGATCTGCGTGGATCTCGGCGTGGTCGCGGCGACGGATCAGGAACTCGACCGCATCGGCGTGGTCAGCGGCGCGTCGGTGTATCCATTCGTCTGGAACGTCCTCCTGGCCGCCCGCAGCGAGGGCTTCGGCGGCGTCACCAGCACCATGGCGATATCCGAGGAGCCACGGGTGCGGGAACTGCTCGCCATCCCCGACGAGTACGCGATCGCCACCATCGTCCCGCTCGGCAAGCCCGCCCGTCAGGTCAGAAAGCTCACGCGCAGACCCGTTGCCGAGTTCGTCACCCGCGAACGCTTCGACGGCCCGCCGCTCTGAGGTGACACCGCGAGTTCGGCGCTAAGCCTTGGCCTTCGCTGCCGCCTTCGCCTGCTTCTTGTACGACCGCACCTTCTCCAATGACCCCTTGTCGACGACGTCCGCCACCGACATGTGCGTCCCCGCCTTGCCGTAGTCGCCCGCGGCGGCGCGCCATCCCGTCGGCGTCACGCCGTACTGCTTGCCGAGCAGAGCGAGGAAGATCCTGGCCTTCTGTTCGCCGAAGCCAGGCAACGCCTTGAGCCGACGCAGCACCTCGGCGCCGTCGGGATCACCAGCCGTCCAGAGGCCGACGGCATCGCCGCCGTACTCCTCGACGATGGCCTGCGCCAAGGTCTGCAACCGTTTGGCCATCGAGCCCGGGAAGCGATGGACCGCGGGGCGTTCCGAACACATGGCGATGAAGGCGTCGGGGTCGTAGTCCGCGATCTCACGGGCGTCAACGCCACCGATGCGGTCCGCGATCTTCCTTGGCCCGGCGAACGCCACCTCCATCGGGATCTGCTGATCGAGCATCATGCCAACCAGCAACGCAAAGGGGTTGTGCTCCAACAGCTCATCGGCGGCCGGATCCTGCACTAGCTGCAACTTCGCCATCGAGGCAGTCTAAGGGAAAGGCCTAACTGTGACTTGGCCCTCAGTATGCTGAGAGCCGCTCAATACCGAACGACGAGGTCAGGAGTACCGCGGTGTCGACCACCGATAGCCCACCCGCCCACACCGAGCAACAGTTCCTCGAGATGCAGGCCAGTCCCGAGTTCCAGGAACTCCGGACGCGCCTGCGCCGCTTCGTCTTTCCAATGACGGCGTTCTTCCTCGTCTGGTACGCCACCTACGTCCTGCTCGGCGCGTTCGCCCACGACTTCATGGCCATCCAGGTGTTCGGCAACGTCAACGTCGGCCTGCTCATCGGACTCGGCCAGTTCCTGACCACATTCGTCATCACCGGCCTCTACGTGCGATTCGCCAACCGCGAGCTGGATCCGCGCGCGGCGGCCATCCGCGCCGAGATGGAAGGCACCCAACGATGACGCTCCTCGCAGCCAGCGAGACCATCGGCAACCCGGTGGCCAACATCGGCATCTTCGCGCTGTTCGTCGTCATCACGCTGTTCATCGTCATCAAGGCAAGCCGCAAGAATCAGACTGCCGATCAGTTCTTCACCGGCGGGCGGTCGTTCTCCGGCCCGCAGAACGGCATCGCCATCGCGGGCGATTATCTGTCGGCAGCCAGCTTCCTCGGGATCGCGGGCGCAATCGCCGTCTATGGCTACGACGGCTTCCTGTACTCCATCGGCTTCCTCGTCGCGTGGCTGGTCGCCCTGCTCCTGGTCGCCGAATTGCTGCGCAACACCGGCAGATTCACCATGGCCGACGTGCTGAGCTTCCGGCTCAAGGAACGCCCCGTGCGGATGGCCGCGGCGACGTCGACGCTTACCGTGTCGCTGTTCTACCTGCTGGCGCAGATGGCGGGCGCAGGCGGGCTCGTCGCGCTGCTGCTCAACATCAACAGCAAGAGCGGGCAGGCGATCGTGATCGCCGTCGTCGGCGTCCTGATGATCGTCTACGTTTTGGTCGGCGGCATGAAGGGCACCACCTGGGTGCAGATCATCAAGGCCGTGCTGCTGATCGTAGGTGCGGCCGTGATGACGGTGATGGTGCTCGCCAAGTTCGGCCTGAACTTCTCCGAGATCCTCGGATCGGCTCAGTCGGCGATCTCGACTGCGACGACCGCAGGTGTCGCCGACCGCGACGTACTCGCGCCCGGCGCCCAGTACGGCGGCTCGGTCACGTCGCAGATCAACTTCCTGTCGCTCGCGCTGGCACTGGTACTGGGCACCGCAGGCCTGCCGCACGTGCTGATGCGGTTCTACACCGTTCCGACCGCCAAGGAGGCCCGCCGTTCGGTGGTCTGGGCGATCGCCCTGATCGGCGCCTTCTACCTCTTCACCCTGGTGCTGGGCTACGGCGCAGCGGCGCTGGTCGGACCCGACCGCATCCTCGCTGCGGCGGGCGGGCAGAACTCCGCGGCACCGCTGCTGGCATTCGAACTCGGGGGCGTCATCCTGCTCGGCGTCATCTCGGCGGTGGCGTTCGCCACCATCCTGGCGGTTGTCGCGGGGTTGACGATCACGGCGTCGGCGTCGTTCGCCCACGACGTCTACGCGAGCGTGCTCAAGGCCGGCAAGGTCACCGAGGACGAACAGGTACGCGTCTCGCGGATCACCGCGGTCGTGCTCGGAATCGTCGCGATCGGGCTCGGCATCCTCGCCAATGGCCAGAACATCGCCTTCCTGGTGGCGCTGGCGTTCGCGATCGCCGCGGCCGCCAACCTGCCGACCATCGTGTACTCGCTGTATTGGAAGCGGTTCAACACCCGAGGCGCACTGTGGAGCATGTACGGCGGCCTGATCTCGACGCTGGTGCTCATCGTCTTCTCCCCCGCGGTGTCGGGCGCGAAGACGGCGATGATCCCTGGCGTGGACTTCGCTTGGTTTCCGTTGGCGAACCCCGGCATCGTGTCGATCCCCTTGGCCTTCGTCCTCGGCATCATCGGCACGGTGACCTCGAAGGTTCCCGGCGACCCCGCGCTCGACGCGGAGATGGAGGTCCGTTCGCTGACCGGCGTCGGCGCCGAGAAGGCCATCTCGCACTGATGAGCGCTTGCGCGAAGAACAGAGCACACTGACGGCCCGCCGGGAAGCCCGGGCGGCTTCCCGGCGTTGACCGCCTCGTGCCTACGATCGTCCGAGTGACCGAACCGCAGTCGACCTCCACCAGGCGGCGGTTCGGTTTCGCGCTTCTGACATACGCATTCGCCGCCATCATGATGGGCACCACGCTCCCGACGCCCATGTATGCGCTCTATGCCGACCGCATGCACTTCGCCGTCCTGACCACGACGGTCATCTTCTCCACCTATGCGGTCGGTGTGCTCGCCGCGCTGCTGGTGTTCGGCCGCTGGTCCGATGCCATCGGCCGGCGACCCGTCCTGCTCGCCGGAGCCGGCTTCGCGCTGGCCAGCGCTGCGGTCTTCCTGCTCGCCGACGACGTACCGCTGCTGCTGCTGGGACGGCTGTTCTCTGGCCTGTCCGCCGGTATCTTCACCGGCACTGCGACCGCGGCGATCATCGAGGCCGCTCCGGCCGAGCATCGCGATCGCGCCACCGCCGTCGCCACCGCCGTGAACATCGGCGGGCTGGGAGCAGGCCCCATCTTCGCCGGGGTACTCGTCCAGTACGCACCGCACCCGCTGCAACTGTCGTTCGTCGTCCACATCGTGCTGGTGCTGTTGGCCGTTGGCGCGGTGCTGCTGGCCCCCGAGACCTCATCACGTACTGGGCGCCTCGGATTCCAGCGGCTCTCCGTACCCGCCGAGATGCGCCCGGTCTTCGTCACCGCGGCAACCGCGGCCTTCGCCGGATTCGCGGTGACGGGCCTGTTCATGGC
>NZ_JBOGDD010000932.1:0-10762 GCF_050701675.1 Mycobacterium sp.
GTGCTGGAGTGCCCGATGACGTCGTCTCCGATCGCCCACGCGCATGCCAGGGAACTGCCGTAGATGCCCGTGCGGTCGGCACCGAGCACGGAGTTGATCCCTCGAAACCATTCGACTGCGATCATGCTCCACGTGTCGCGGTCGATGTCCTCGTCGAGGCTGAAGAAGACCGGCGCCCCGTCCCCGCCCCCGGCCGCGGCGTGTAGCTGCAGAGCCGTCTGCGCGTCTGCCACGCCGCCGTCGTAACCGCGGGTGTAGTCCGATGGGGTCGGCCACCCAGGCTTGCCGTACTGGTAGTTGCTGACGACGTGCAAACCCGCGGCGCGCAGCGCGTCGGTATACGCTCGGGTGACGGGCTTGAAGTCGAAGTTCGCGCCCGGCCGAGACTTGGCCACGTAGACCACGGCCCCCGCATAGCCTGCCGCGGAGATTTGCTCCGGTGGCACTAGTCGGTCCGCGAAGTCGATCAGCTTGACGTCGGCAGCTGACGCGCTCGGCCCGTCGAAGCTTGCCGCCAGTGCGCCCAAGCCCACTAGGGCCGGCGCTGAGAGCGCATATGTGAGGACCTCGCGTCGTGACGCGAATCGTGGTTCGCCTCGGGCGGGTGGCGTTGGCGAATCCGGCATCGAGCGATGGTACAAAGATCCGTCGGCGCCCATGAGGGTAGTCGCCAAAGCGGGGCCGCCCTAGACCAGTGGTGAGGTTTTCGCCGATGTCGGTTCAACGGCGAGCAGTCTGCCTACGCTTGGTCTCAAGGACGCGCGGGCACAACGGAGAGCCCGGTGCGGACACCGCGAGTCCGATTGGGAGAACCCATGAGTGGCAACCGGATCGTCGTGTACAAGGGCCCTGGCAAGGTGGCGGTCGAGTCGATCGACTATCCCAAGCTCGAAGTGCCTGCCGAAGTGGCCAGCGCGATGGGGATGAGCCGCAAGGCCGACCACGGTGTCATTCTCAAGTGCGTGTCGACCAACATCTGCGGCTCTGATCAACACATGGTGCGCGGCCGCACCACCGCGCCGGTCGGACAGACTCTCGGACACGAGATCACCGGCGAAGTGGTCGAGAAGGGTTCCGACGTACAGTTTCTGGAGGTCGGCGACATCTGTTCGGTGCCGTTCAACATCGCCTGCGGTCGGTGTCGCAACTGCCGTGAGCGGCTGACCGGGGTTTGCCTGAACGTAAACCCGGCGCGGGCCGGATCCGCCTACGGCTACGTCGACATGGGTGGCTGGCTGGGTGGTCAGGCCGACTACGTGTTCGTGCCCTTCGCCGACTTCAACCTGCTGAAGTTCCCCGACCGCGACGCGGCACTCGCCAAGATCCGAGACCTGACGATGCTGTCGGACATCTTTCCGACCGGCTACCACGGCGCGCTTACCTCGGGCGTGACAACCGGGTCCACCGTGTACGTCGCTGGCGCCGGGCCCGTCGGCCTGGCCGCCGCGTACTCGGCACAGTTGCTCGGCGCCGCGGTCGTCATCGTCGGTGACCTCAACGCCGACAGACTCAAGCAGGCGGAGTCCTTCGGCTGCGCGACGGTCGACGTCAGCGCCGACGCCTCACTCGAAGATCAGATCGCCAACATCCTCAACACCAACGAAGTCGACTGCGCGGTCGACGCCGTCGGGTTCGAGGCCAGTGGGCACGGCCACGACGCGGGCGAGCAGCCTGCCGCCGTGCTGAACTCGATCATGAACCTCACCCGCGCCGGGGGCGGCCTTGGCATTCCTGGTCTGTACGTCACCGGTGATCCCGGAGCCGCCGATGCCGACGCCAAGGACGGCACGTTGAAGGTCCGCCTCGGTCTCGGTTGGGCCAAGAGCCACAGCTTCTACACCGGACAGTGCCCCGTGCTGAAGTACAACCGGGGGTTGATGATGAGCATCCTGCACGACAAGGCGCACATCGCCGATGCGGTGAACGCCACGGTCATCTCGCTCGACGACGCTCCTCGTGGCTACGCTGAATTCGACTCAGGGGTGGCGGAGAAGTTCGTCCTCGATCCGCACGGCATGGTGCCCGCGGCCTGATCGGCGCCGCCGTCGATGTCGACGGCCGACGCACATGACGAGTAGGCAAGGGAGCATCCGTGGCAGAGTTCGTCGTTTCGATCGACCAGGGGACTACCAGTACGCGGGCGATGGTCTTCGACCATGGCGGTGCCGAGGTGGGTCGTCATCAGCTCGAGCACGAGCAGATTCTGCCGCGGGCGGGTTGGGTGGAGCACAACCCGGTGGAGATCTGGGAGCGCACTGCGTCGGTGTTGACGTCGGTGCTCAACAGCACTGATTTGCAGCCGAGCGACCTTGCCGCGCTGGGGATCACCAACCAGCGGGAGACCGCGCTGGTGTGGAACAAGCGCACCGGCAGGCCGTACTACAACGCGATCGTGTGGCAGGACACCCGCACTGATCGGATCGCGTCGGCATTGGACCGCGACGGCAGGGGCGACGTCATCCGCCAGAAGGCCGGTCTGCCACCGGCGACGTATTTCTCCGCAGGCAAGGTGCAATGGATCCTGGAGAACGTCGACGGCGTCCGCGAGGCCGCGGAGAAGGGTGACGCGATCTTCGGCAACAGCGACAGTTGGGTGGTGTGGAACCTGACCGGTGGGCCGCGCGGCGGTGTGCACGTCACCGATGTCACCAACGCCAGCCGCACCATGCTGATGAACCTGGAGACGCTCGACTGGGACGAAGAGTTGTTGTCGTTCTTCAACATTCCGCGCCAGATGCTGCCGGCGATCAAACCCTCCTCCTCGCCGGACCCGTACGGTGTGACGCTGGCGACCGGTCCGCTCGGTGGCGAGGTTCCGGTGACCGGGATCTTGGGTGATCAGCAGGCGGCGATGGTGGGACAGGTCTGTTTGGCGCCCGGGGAGGCGAAGAACACCTATGGCACGGGCAACTTCCTGTTGTTGAACACCGGCGAGAAGATCGTCCGGTCGTCCAACGGGTTGCTGACGACGGTGTGTTATCAGTTCGGTGACGCGAAACCCGTTTACGCCCTTGAGGGTTCGATCGCGGTGACCGGGTCGGCCGTTCAGTGGCTTCGTGATCAACTCGGCATCATCAGTGGTGCGGCGCAGAGTGAATCGCTGGCGCGGCAGGTTTCCGACAATGGTGGGGTGTACTTCGTGCCCGCGTTTTCGGGATTGTTCGCGCCGTATTGGCGGTCGGATGCGCGCGGTGCGATCGTCGGGTTGTCGCGGTTCAACACCAATGCGCACGTGGCGCGGGCGACGCTGGAGGCGATCTGCTACCAGAGCCGTGACGTGGTGGATGCGATGGAGGCCGATTCCGGGGTGCATCTGGAGGTGTTGAAGGTCGACGGAGGTATCACCGCCAACGATTTGTGCATGCAGATCCAGTCCGACGTGCTGGGTGTGGAGGTGGTCAAGCCGGTGGTGGCCGAGACCACGGCACTGGGTGCGGCGTATGCGGCGGGTTTGGCGGTCGGGTTCTGGGAGGATCCGGAGGACTTGCGGGTGAACTGGCAGGAGGGCAAGCGTTGGACACCGTCCTGGGACGACGAGCAACGCGCCACCGGCTACGCGGGTTGGCAGAAGGCCGTGCAACGCACCCTGGACTGGGTCGACGTCCAGTGATTTCGGCGCGCTCCGTTGCGCGCACCGCAACCGAGCGCGCCGAAATCACGGGGGGACAGGCGTTGGGACCGTTGGGATCATCTGTGCCATCCCCGAGGAGTTGACGCATCTGCGCGCCGCCCTGCCCGACGCCGTGCGCATCGACGTCGGGCAGCACCAGTTCTGGCAGGGTGTGCTCGACGGCCGGTCCGTCGTGCTGGTCGAGGCGGGTATGGGCAAGGTCAACGCGGCCCTCGTCACGACCTTGCTGATCGATCGCTTCGACAGCCGGGCCGTGGTCCTCTCCGGTGTGGCAGGTGGTCTGGACCCCGGACTGCAGATCGGCGACGTCGTCATCGCCGAGCACGTCCTGCAACACGACGCGGGCAGGATCGAGAACGAGCGCCTCGAGGTCTACCAGGCCGGCCACGTCTCGTTCATCAATCCGACCGACGCCCTCGGCTACCGCGTGAGCCAGGAGATGCTGGCCCGCGTTCGCCAGAGGCTCGACGGCATCGCCCTGCCGCCGTTACCGCGTGCGGCGGGTGGATCGGATCGGCCCTCGCGGATCACCTACGGCACAGTGCTGACCGGTGATCAGTACCTGCACTGCGAGGTCACCAGGCAACGGCTGCATGGGGAATTCGGCGGGCAGGCGATCGAGATGGAGGGTGGTGCCGTCGCCCAGGTCAGCGAGTCGTTCGGCGTCCCCTGGCTGATCATTCGGGCCCTGTCCGACCTCGCGGGGCGTGATTCGGCCATCGACTTCGCCGCGTTCGCCGAAGTGGTCTCGGCTGCGTCGACAGGCATCCTGCGACGGATCCTGCCGATCATCTAGGGCCCCGTACCTCGGTCAGAGCGCGGCGACGCCGGCCTCGGCGACGCTCGTGTCCTGCTCGACGCTGCCCGCACTGACGCCGATCGCCCCGATCACCACGTCGTCGACCGTCAACGGGATGCCGCCACCGAAGATCACCATGCCGCCGGAGGTCTGTTCCAGCCCATACAGTTCCGCGCCGGGCTGTACGAGCGGCATGAGCGCGCTGGTGGGGGCGTTCATCAGTATCGAGGTGCGCGCCTTGCGGATGGAGATGTCGATGCTGGCCTTGATGGATCCGTCCATGCGAGCGAACGCCACGAGATGGCCGCCGTCGTCGACGACGGCGATGTTCATCGGCTGACCTATCGCGATGGCCTTCTCGGTCGCGGCGGCTACCACTTTCGTTGCGGCTGAGAGGGTGATGGCAGTCATTGACGGGCCTTTCGAATGGATGTTCCTGCAACGGATTTGAACGCGGCATCGGGCAGGATGGGGCGGGGACCTTCATCACCCTATCCAAAAGCTCACCCAAGGGTCAGCTCCTGCCCATTCGTCCGGTGAGTTAAGGGACCGGGACACGTCGGGAACGCCACGGACCGGGCAGTTGCGAAAAACACTGACAGTGCACGTTTGGCGTGATCCTGGCCGTCCAACCCAGGAGGCGTTCAGCGGCGACCGTTAGAGAGGTTGTGGTCAGTGTCGAATATCGACATCTTCATCTGGGAGTTCTTGGGCACCGCGGTGCTTTGTCTCCTCGGTAACGGCTCGATCGCCGCGGTGATGTTGAAGAACTCGTACTCCCATGGCGGCGGCGGCGATTGGCTGATCATCGTGCTTGGTTGGGGCTTCGGCGTCTTCGCCGGTGCGAGCATCGCCGCCCCGTCCGGAGCCCACATCAATCCGGCGGTGACTTTCGCGGTGGCCATCTCGGGCGGGATCCCGTGGTCGTCGGTCCCGGTCTACTGGGCGGCCCAGGTGCTCGGTGGCATCGTCGGCGCCTCGTTGTGCTGGGCGGCGTTCAAACTGCAATTCGATGCGATGGACGATAATTCGGGGACGCGTGGCATCTTCTGCACCTCTCCGTCCGTGCGTCGCATCCGCTGGAACATCGTCACCGAGGTCATCGCTACCTTCGTGCTGGTCATCTTCATCCTGGTGAATCCGAAGATCAACGAGACGCTGGGTTATGCCGCCGTATCGTTCGTGGTGATGACGATCGGCTTCGGGCTCGGCGGCCCGACCGGATACGCGATCAACCCGGCCCGCGATCTCGGACCCCGCATCGCGTACTGGTTCCTGCCGATCAAGGGCAAGGCCGGCCCCGACTGGGGGTACTCGTGGGTGCCGGTGCTCGGCCCACTCATCGGAGCAGCGGCAGCCGCGGCGCTGGCGCATGTCCTGCCGTCATGAGCGGTTCACCCGTTGCGGCCGCGCAGTGCCACCGACACCAGCGCCGCGCGCTTGTGCACGTCGAACTTGCCCATGATGTTGTGCAGATGGAATTTGACCGTCGCCTCGGAGATGAACAGCTTGGCGGCGATCACGCGGTTGTCCAGTCCGTCGGTGAGCAGGCTCAGCACCTCGCGCTCCCGTCGCGTGAGCATCCGCGACGTGTCTGAGTCGGAGTCGCCGCCTCGCGAGCGCAACTCCTCGATGAGCGCGTTGGCGCTGAAGGCGTCGAGTGCCATCTGGCCTTCGACTACTCGCTGGACGGCGCTCAACAGATCCGCCGACGGCGATCTGCGATCGACGAGGGCATCCGCACCGGCCCGGATCAGTTCCGCGGTGTGCGACGGCCCGTCCTCCCGGTCGATGACGACGATCACCTTCGGCACGGGATCGAGCTCCGCCAAGAGGGAGGACAGGGCCAGGCCGCGATCGGCGCCGACCACCAACAGTTCCGGCAGCAGCGCACGGAGACGGTCGGTGAGTCCCGCGCCATGGCGCAGATCGCCGACGAACTGCACGCCGCTGACTTGCGACACCACGTGCACCAGGCCGTGCCGGAGAAGCTCGTCGTTCATGACGAAGACGGTCCGCAGAGGCGCGCGTTCGGCGAGAGTGATTGGTATGTCGGCGATTCCGCGTGGATGACCAGCCTCCGGCCGAAGCCGGCCGGTGCGAGTCGATGAATAACTGGTCTGGGTCAAAGCCATGTCGTGCTCCATCCTGCCGATCAGCGGGCCGAATGTTAGCCCGACGCTCGTTGCAGCGACGTTGCACCGCGGTGAACTCACGGCCGAGCGCGCCGACCTGGCGGGTCTGACTCCGAGAGCACGCAGTCGCCGCAGAGTCCCGAACCCGGCGCCTGGTAGAACAGGCAGCAGTTGCTCCTGAGGAACACCCCGCGCGCGAGGGTTGCCGTTCCGTTGAGGTGTTCGGTCTCCAATAGTGCGCCGATCAGGGCCCGGCCGGATGCCTCGTGTCGTGGTTGGGACATCGACAGGACCGTCACGGCACCGTTCGCGGCCGAGATGACGTTGCCCCACGTCACCCGCGGTGACAACGACGTCAACGATCGCAGTGTCTCGTTGAGGGGAGCGAAGATTGCGGTGAGCACCGATGCCGAGATCAACGCCGCCGCACGCTGCGGCGTCGGCGCCGCGACCCACTGCAGATCGGTCGCGCCGAACTGCGGAACGTGACCCGTCGTCGAGCGCCACGTCACCGACCGCAGGTCGAGTAAGGGCAGCACGCCAAGACAGGTGGCGGCCCCGACTACCGGAGAGAGAAGTCGCGCCGCGATTCCCAATTGGAACGACGACGCCGCCACCTTGACGGGAATGTCGCTGCGATCGCATCGCGCCGAGGTGGCGATGGCCTCTCGCGTGCGACCGACGAACTCCGTGACCGCCGCATCGTCGAGCAACAGCGACAGTGACCTGCACGGCTCGCCGTCCTGGACGGCAAGGCCGAAGTATTCACCGAGCTCTGCGGTCTTCGCCAGATACGTCGCACCGTCGAGCTTCGCGGTGGGTCCGCCCTGCGGCGCTGGGATGGCGGTCATGGTCGTTTCACGCTAACCAAGCCGCGGCGCCGGGGTGGCGCCCCGACCCGCGCGGATCGCTGCAACGGTCCTGCAACGTGACACGAGCCACAATGGAGTGGGCGTGACCAGCCGTGTCACGCATGTGGACGTCGGGTGGCATCAGCCGCCCCTCACCTTGGAGAACTGCATGACGCAACCGAGCCTCGATCCCGAGGTCGACTATCCGCTGAGTGTCCACCGCAGGGACTTGCTCTTCACCCCCACCGGCAAGTCGATCGACGACATCACCATGGAATCGGTCGTCTCCGGCGACGTCGGGGCCACTGACCTGCGCATCACTCCGGACACGCTGCGGCTGCAGGCGCAGGTGTCGGAGAAGGACGGAAGAAGGCAGCTGGGTGCCAACCTGCGGCGGGCCGCGGAAATGACCGCGCTCACCGATGAACGGGTGCTGGAGATCTACAACGCCTTGCGGCCGAACGCATCCACGAAGGCCGAACTCGAATCCATCGCCGATGAGTTGCAGTCTCAGTACGACGCGACCCTCCTCGCGGAATTGGTGCGGGAGGCGGCCGACGTCTATGAGCGACGCGACATCCTGGCGACGAGCGAGTAGGAGACAGAGCATGACGGCAGAGCCAATCCACAGTCCCGGTGCCGCCGGAAACGGAGTGAGGCATTCCGCTCGAACCCAGATCCTGGAGGATCGCCCGGTCAATCTGGACGGATTCGTCGAGGAATGGCCCGAGGTGGGCATGGTCGCGATGGACAGCGCGTTCGACCCCGAACCCAGCGTGCGGGTGGAGAACGGCCTGATCGTGGAGATGGACGGCACCGAACGCGCCGACTTCGACTTCATCGATCAGTTCATCGCCGACAAGGCCCTCGACGTCGAGACCACCGAACAGTCGATGGCGTTGCCCGCCGACGAGATCGCTCGCATGCTGATCGACCCTGGCGTGACCCGCAAGGACGTCATCGCCGTTACCGGCGGTCTCACGCCCGCCAAGCTGCTCGCCGTCGCCAAGACCCTGAACATCGTCGAAATCATGATGGGCATGCAGAAGATGCGCGCCAGGCGCACGCCTGCCAATCAAGCGCACTGCACCAGCGCGCGAGACAACCCGGTGCAGGTCGCCTGTGAGGCGGCAGAGGCCGCACTCCGCGGATTCGCCGAGGTGGAAACGACTCTGGGTGTCGTGCGTTACGCGCCGCTGGTGGCGATGGCACTGCAGATCGGCAGCCAGGTCAACCCCGGCGGCCCGCTGACTCAGTGCGCACTCGAGGAGGCGACCGAGCTGGATCTCGGGATGCGTGGGATCACCGGCTACGCGGAGACCATCTCGGTGTACGGCACCGAACCGGTCTTCGTCGACGGCGACGACACGCCATGGTCGAAGGCCTTCCTGGCCGCGGCGTATGCCTCACGCGGGATCAAGATGCGCTTCACCTCCGGCACCGGATCCGAGGTGCAGATGGGCAACGCGCAGGGAAAGTCCATGCTGTACCTCGAGATTCGCTGCATCCTGGTTGCCAAGGGGGCCGGCGTGCAGGGACTGCAGAACGGCTCGATCTCCTGTATCGGCGTGCCGGGAGCGGTCCCGGCCGGCATCCGTGCGGTCGCCGCCGAGAATCTCATCGCCTCGGCGGTGGATCTGGAATGCGCCTCGGGCAACGATCAATCGTTCTCCCATTCGGCGATGCGCAGGACGGCCCGGCTGATGCCGCAGATGATGCCGGGAACGGACTTCGTGTGCTCGGGTTACTCCGCAGTTCCCAACTACGACAACATGTTCGCGGGCTCGAATCTCGAGAGCGACGACTTCGACGATTTCAACACCATCCAGCGGGACCTGCAGATCGACGGTGGGCTGCGGCACGTGAAGGAGTCCGACATCCTGGCGGTGCGAACCCGCGCCGCCAAGGCACTGCAGGCCGTGTTCCGCTACCTGGACCTGCCGCCGATCAGTGACGCGGAGATCGATACCGCGGTGTACGCCAACGGCAGTCGCGAGCTCATCCCGCGCGACGTGCTCGAGGACCTCAAGGGTGCCCAGCAGGTGATGGATCGCAACGTCACCGGTCTGGACCTGGTGAAGGCCCTCGAGTCGACAGGCTTCTCCGATATGGCCGAAAACCTGTTGTCCGTTCTGCGCCAGCGGGTCTCGGGCGATCTGCTGCAGACCTCGGCGATCATGACGCCGTCGCTGGAGCTGCTGTCGGCCGTCAACGACGCCAACGACTATGCAGGCCCCGGCACCGGGTATCGGCCGTCCGGTGCCCGCTGGGAAGAGATGAAACGGCTACGCCACGTGACGAGCGCGTCGAACCCCGAATTGGAGGTGGAATGAGCGTGTCGGTCGATTCGGACGGCGGTCAGCGGACGATCTCGTTCACCGAGGTCGGGCCTGCCGAGCGGGGCAAGCGTTCCGACGAGGTGGTGATCGCGATATCGCCGGGCTTCGGTGGCCTCTTCACCCAGACGATCGTCGGGCTGCCGCACGCCGACGTGGTTCGTCAGATTCTCGCAGGCATCGAGGAGCAGGAAGTCAGCGCCAGGATCATCCGGATCCAGCACAGTTCCGATCTCGCACTGATGGCGCACACGGCGGCCAGGCTGTCGGGATCGGGAATCGGGATCGGGATTCTGGGCCGCGGAACGTCGATGATCCATCAGCGTGATCTGCCGCGGCTGTCGAGCCTGGAGCTCTTCCCGCAGTGCCCACTGCTGACGTTGGAGACGTACCGCAACATCGGCTCGAACGCCGCGCAATACGCCAAAGGCGAGTCGCCGGAACCGGTTCCGACGCTCAACGATCAGATGGCCCGGCCCCGCTGGCAGGCCAAGGCTGCCCTGCTGCACCTCAAGGAGACCGAGCTGGTCCGCAAGGGAGCACGTCCCGTCGAGGTGATGCCGGAGTTCTCCGCAGCAGCGGTCGGTTAGTCGGGGTCGACTTGGTGAAGACGGTCGTCGGCGTCGACATCGGCAACTCCACCACCGAGGCGAGTCTTGCGACGCTCGGCCCTTCGGGGACGGTCGACTACGTCGGTTCGGCACTGACGCGGACGACGGGCGTCAAGGGCACGGTCAAGAACGTCGACGGCGTCGCAAAGGCGGTCACGTGGGCACTGGAGGGTGCCGGTGTCGGGCTGGCCGAGCTCGACCTGATCCTTCTCAACGAGGCGACGCCGGTCATCAGCGGGCTGGCGATGGAGACCATCACCGAGACCATCATCACCGAGTCGACCATGATCGGACACGACCCTCGCACCCCTGGCGGGCGGGGCCTCGGGGTCGGCACCATCGTCACCTTCGAGGCACTGACCGAAACCGGGGCGGGGACACCGGTGATCGTCTTGGTGC
>NZ_JBOGDD010000933.1:0-9620 GCF_050701675.1 Mycobacterium sp.
TCCGATCTCGGATACGGAGGCCTCAAACTCGCCGAGGTTTGCAAGCGCCACGGCGTCACCACGGGTTCCTTTTATCACTACTTCGCTAGCTGGTCGGCCTACACCAGGGACCTGGTGGCGCACTGGGTCGAACAGCGCACCGTCAAGAGCATCGAGGTGATGGGCACCGAGCCTGACCCGCGGCGCCGCATCGAGGCCTACATCCAGGTGGCACTCGCGCTTCCCCACCGCGCCGAGGCGGCGATCCGGGTCTGGAGTTCGATCGACGCCGGTGTTCACGCCGTGCAGTCCGCCGTCGACCAGCGGCGGTACGACCTCCTCTTCGACGCGGCCTTCGAGATCCTCGACCACAAGCATCAGGCGCAGGTGTTCGCCTCCTGGGCGATGTACCTGCTGATCGGTTACGAGCAGTCGAACCTTCCACGCGACCCCGACGACCTCGAGTGGATCGCGAACCAGATGCTCGAGGCGTTGGATTCCGGCCGGTTCGGCTCGGTGCCGGACGCGAGCTGACGCCCGGGTCTACCATCCGGTTCATGCTGACCCCGGCTGGCCTCTGGCGCCGGGGGAGAGAACGGGTCAGGGAACGCGACCCGGAGAACGACGCGGCAAGACGGGCGGTCCGCGCGGCGATCGTGCTGCCCATCGCCGCCGCCGTCGGGTTCGCCATCGGAAGTGGTTCGCAGACACCGTTGTTCGCGATCTTCGGATCGGTGGCGCTGCTGATCACCGTCGACTTCCCCGGTAACCGGCCCGCAAGGGCGCTGGCCTACGGCGGTCTGGGCGTCAACGGCCTCATCCTGATCACGCTCGGCACCCTGGTGGCGCCCATCCCGTGGCTGGCGGTGCTGACGATGTTCGTACTCGCCGTCGCAGTGACCTTCTCGGGAGTCCTCAGCGAGATCGTCGCCGCGGGCCAACGGTCGACGCTGATGATCTTCGTGCTGCCGTCGTGCACGCCTGCCGGTCCCATCCCCGAGCGTCTCCTCGGCTGGCTCCTCGCGCTCTCGCTCGCCGTTCCCGCCGCGTTGTTCCTGCTTCCGCCACGCCACCACGACGAACTCCGCACGCATGCCGCGATGGTGTGCCGATCCCTGGCCGATCGCCTGGATGGCCTGACGTCGGCTGAGGACTTGGCAGCGGCGATGGGTGCGCTGCGGGCCAACTTCCTCGGCGCCGACTTCCGCCCGGTCGGCTTGACCGCGGGCAGCCGCGCGCTGGTCCGGGTCGTCGACGACCTGCAGTGGCTGTCCGACCGGATCATCGACGGTAGCGGTGACCTCCTCGCCGAGATGCGTGAGCCCCTCGTGGACGTGCTCAGGGAGAGTGCGCTGGTACTCAGCACGCCGCGGGTCGCCGACCGCGACGCCCACCGCACGAGTCTGGCCAACGCGCTGGCGGTCCAGCGGTTGATCGCCCAGAGCCGCTACCGCGAGGACATCATCGAGATACTCGCCGAGCCCAGCGACGCGACCGCCATCGGTGTCGGGCGAAAGCTGTTGACCCGCAGGACCATATCGGGGTGCATTGGCACCACCGGCCGGGTGATCGGCATCGCCGCCGCGGCCGACGCCCGACCCGTGTGGGCACGTGTCCTCGGCCGCAGGCTGCCCGCGGCCGGGGCCGCCGAACGCCTGCTCTCGGAGTCGCAGGCACTCAGATCACTGCCCGGTGGATTCCTCGCCACCAGGGCCGTTGTGGTGCGCAACAGCGTCCGCACGGGACTCGGGTTGGCGCTCGCGGTGGCCGTCACCCACGCGTTCCCCGTCCAGCACGGCTTCTGGGTCGTCCTCGGCGCGATGTCCGTGCTGCGCAGCAGCGCACTGACCACGGGAACCAGGGTCGTGCGCGCCGTCGTGGGAACGACGATCGGATTCCTGCTCGGGGTCGTCTTCATCGAGCTGATGGGTTTCGAGCCCATCGTGATGTGGGCGACGCTGCCGCTGGTCGCCTTCGGTTCGGCGTACGTGCCAGAGGTCGCCTCGTTCGTGGCAGGCCAGGCGATGTTCACGATGATGGTGCTGATCATCTTCAACGTCATCAATCCCAGCGGTTGGCAGGTGGGGCTGATCCGGGTCGAGGACGTCGTCGTCGGAGCGATGGTCGGTGCCGTGGTGTCGCTACTGCTGTGGCCGCGTGGCGCCGCCGCCAGGGTGTCCAGAGCGGTCGACGCCGCCATCGCCGCGGGAGCGACGTATCTGACCGTCGCGGTCAAGCGGGTAACGCGGGGCGCTTCGGAGGCCGCCGACGACCGCGTCTCCTCACTAGGGCATTACGCGATGACGGCCTCCAGGACCTTGGATGACGCCGTGCGCCAGTACCTTTCCGAGAGTGGCGGTTCGACCGATCACCGCGCACCCGTGATCCGCGCCTCGAATCGCGCCGTCCGGGTGCGCACCGCCGCCGAGCTGATCGCCGACGTCGCGCCGCCGCCACTGACCGCATACCCGCGGGTGCGAGAAGTGCTCGAACTGCACACGACGGTGATCCGCGAGCGCCTGCACGGCAGACGCCCCGCACACGACCTCGGCCCGATCAGCGACGACTTCGTGCTCGCACTTCGCGCCGAGTCCGGCGGAACCGACTTGTCGATCGCGGCCGCGCTGCCGTTGGTCACCGTCGCGGCGAACCTCGGCGAGCTGGAACTGCTCTACCCTGACCCGGTCGGCCCGGTCGCGGCGTCGCGCCGCTAGCGCCCGGCCGTGTGCGGCATCAACGCGTTCGGCGGGATGGTGCCGAACTTGCCCGCGTTGAAGTCTTCCATCGCCTCGATGAGCTCCGCCTTGGAATTCATCACGAACGGCCCGTAGTGGAAGACGGGCTCGCGAATCGGCCTGCCGCCCAACAGAAGCACTTCCATGGCGGGTGTGCGCGCGTCCTGCGTGGCACCGGCCGCGACGGTGATCCGGTCGCCGGGCCCCATGACGGCGAGCTGACCCTGACGGATCGGATTCCCGACGGGCCCGACGGCGCCGTCACCCGCCAGCACGTAGACCAGGGCGTTGAAGTCCCGGTTCCACGGCACGTCGAGACGAGCACCGGGCTGAATGGTCGCGTGCGCCAACGTGATCGGCGTGTACGTCGATCCTGGGCCCTGTTGGTCGTCGATCTCGCCTGCGATGACGCGGACGAGGGCGCCACCGTCATCGGAGGACAGCAGCTTCACCTGCCCACCCTCGATGGCCTGGTAGCGCGGCGTGGCGAACTTGTCCTTGCGGGGCAGGTTGACCCACAGCTGGACGCCGTGGAACACACCGCCGCTCTCGACCAGTTCTGCCGGTGGTGTCTCGATGTGCAGAATGCCAGCGCCCGCGGTCATCCACTGCGTGGCTCCGTCGGTGATGAGACCGCCGCCACCGTGTGAATCCTGGTGCGCGAAGCGGCCGTCGAGCATGTAGGTCACCGTCTCGAAGCCACGGTGCGGGTGCCAGTCGGTGCCCCGTGGCTCGCCGGGCTCGTACTCGACCTCGCCCATCTGGTCCATGTGCACGAAGGGGTCAAGCGAGGCGGCGCTGACGCCGGCGAAGGCGCGGACGACGGGGAACCCCTCGCCTTCGTAACCGCGTGGCCCCGTGGTGATGGATCGCACCGGACGTGGGGTCTGCGACGGCGTTGGCCCCGCGATGCGGGGAAGGGTGAGTGTGTCGGCGGTAATGGCGGGCATCGGTACCTCCTCGGTTGAACGTACCGAGCATAACCGGACTACGGTCCGATTAATTTCCTAGGCGGTTCCCCTCCCCCCGCGAGCAGACGCAAAAAGGCCCTCATTCGCGCTATTTCAGGCCACTTTGTGTCTGCTCGCGGTGGGAAAGGACCGCGTTAGGAGAGGATGGCGCTCGCCGCGGCCCGCGCGTCGGCCGCGGTGGCCGTCGCCAGGGCCGCCTCCGCCGCCTCCCGGCACTGCGCGAGCGTCACCTGGGCCAGTTTCGCGCCGACGCCCGCCACGGCTGCCGCGGCTGCCGACAGCGACGAGACGCCGAGACCCACCAGCACGCACGCCAGCTGCGGGTCGGCCGCGGCCTCGCCACAGACGCCGACGGGCTTGTCCACCGCGACTCCCGCCCGCGCCGCCATCGCGACCAGCGCCAGCACCGCGGGCTGCCAGGGATCGGTGAGCGTGGCCAGTTCCGCCGACATCCGGTCGGCGGCCATCGTGTACTGGGTCAGGTCGTTGGTGCCGATCGACAGGAAGTCGACGTGTTCGAGGATGCGGTCGGCCAGCAGTGCGGCCGCGGGCACCTCGATCATCACTCCCGGGGTCAGGCCGTGTGAACGGGTCTCGGCCGCAAAGGCTTCCGCCTCCGCAGGGGTGGCGATCATCGGGGCCATCACCCATGGGGAACTGCCGGTCCGCTGCGCCGCCGCGGCGATCCCCTCGAGCTGGCGCGTCAGGATGCCCGGATTGCCGTCGGCGATGCGGATTCCGCGCACGCCGAGCGCCGGGTTCGCCTCGTCGGGGTGCCCGACGAACTTCAACGGCTTGTCCGACCCGGCGTCGAGGGTGCGGATGACGACCTTCTGGCCGGCGAACGCGTCGAGCACCTCGCCGTAGATCTGCGCCTGCTCGTCGACCGACGGTTCGGTCGAGCGGTTGAGGAAGCAGAGTTCGGTGCGGAACAGGCCGACGCCCTCGGCAGGCGTCTCACGCGCCGATCGCGCGGCGGCGCCGTCCTGGACGTTCGCGAGGATGGCGACGGCGTGGCCGTCCGCAGTGGCGCCGGGCCCGCTCCAGCTCCTGGCCAGTTCGGCTTCGCCCTGGGCCGCCTCGACGGCACGGGTCGCGACGGACCCGTCGGGCGACACCGTGACGGTGCCGAGGGTGCCGTCGACCATCACCATCGTCCCCGCGGGCACCGCGTCGAGACCGGCGACCGCGACAACGCAGGGGATGCCGAGTTGGCGGGCGATGATCGCGGTGTGGCTGGTGGGCCCGCCGAGAGTGGTCGCCAATGCGACCACCAGCGAGGCGTCCAAACCCGCCGTGTCGACGGGAGCGAGGTCCTCGGCGCACAGGATCGACGGCACGTCGGGCACCGGCACGCCCGGTTCGGGCAGCCCGCTGAGTTCGGCGATCACGCGGTCGCGGATGTCACGAAGGTCGGTCACCCGCTCGGCCATCAGCCCACCCAGTTGGGTGAACACCGCGACGAACTGATCGACCGCACCGGTCACCGCCCGCACCGCGGGGTTGCCCTCACCGATGCGCTTCTCCGTCGCGGCGATCCAGGCTCGGTCCTGCGCCAGGGTGGCCGTGGTCGCCAGCACCTCCGACGCGGCTCCTGAGGCGTTCGCCGCCCGGTCGCGCAGCCGACCCGCCACCGCGGCGGCCGCAGCGGTGAAGCGCGCCACCTCCCCTGGGCGGTCCGATTCGGTGAGATCAGCGCTCGCCGGGGCGTCGTCGACGCTCGGCCGCGAGCCGGGCCTGATCACGGGCGCGTACTGCACGCCCCCGACGGCGGGGATGCCGTGCAGCACGGTTCCGGCGGGGGGTTGCGCCGTCCCGAAGGGATGCAGTGACGTGGCCGGCGATGTCGTGCTCATGTGTCCCAGGTTACAAGAAAGCGTTGACAAGTCAACAGAGTCAGGGGTAAAACCAACCGTAACAACATTTGAAATCCACATATCCCACGCAAACGGAGAGTCATGTACGCCGAAGAGCGCCAACAGGCCATCGCCGAACTGGTGCTCAGCCAGGGCCGCGCCTCGGTCGCCGAGCTCGCGCAGGCCTACGACGTCACCACGGAGACCGTGCGCCGTGACCTCGCCGCGCTCGACAGGGCGGGTGTCCTGCGCCGGGTCCACGGCGGCGCCGTCCCCACCCGGTCGCTACACCTCGTCGAGCCAGGGGTCGGCGAGCGCGAGACCACCCGCGCCGACTACAAGGACGCGATCGCCGAGGCCGCTGGCGAGTTCTTCCCCTTGAACGGTGCCAGCGTGCTGTTGGACGCGGGTACCACGACGGCACGGATCGCCAACCTATTGCCCACCGACCGCGAGTTCGTCGTCGTCACCAACTCCGTGCCCATCGCCGCCCGGCTGGCCTCGGTGCCCACTGTCACGCTGCAGTTGCTCGGCGGACGCGTCAGGGGCCTCACCCAGGCGGCCGTCGGCGAGCAGGCCCTGCGGGTCCTGGACCACCTGCGCGTCGACATCGCGTTCATCGGCACGAACGGCATCAGCGCCAGGCACGGGCTGTCCACCCCCGACAGCGAGGAGGCCGCGGTGAAGCGCGCCATGGTCGCGTGCGCGAACTACGTCGTCGTCGCCGCGGACTCCACCAAGGTCGGTCGCGAGGACTTCGTCAGCTTCGCGCCGATCACGAGCGTCGACACCCTCATCACCGACGCCGAGATCACCGACGCCGACCGTCGGCTCCTCACCGACGAGGGCGTCGAAGTCATCTCGACGGGAGGCCCCGAATGATCGTCACCGTCACGCCCAACCCGAGCATCGACCGCACCGTTGCGTTGGGCACGCCCCTGACCCGCGGCGCGGTGCACCGCGTCACCTCGGCCACCAGCGAGCCGGGCGGCAAGGGCGTCAACGTCGCGCGCGCACTGACGTTGGCGGGCCTCGACGCCGTGGCCGTGCTCCCCGCCGCCGATACCGACCCCATCGTGGCTGCGCTCCATGCATCCGGGGTGGCCTTCCGGTGCGTGCCGATCAGCGGCGCCGTGCGGACCAACCTGGCGATCACCGAAGCCGACGGCACCACCACCAAGCTGAACGAACCGGGGGCGCACCTCGACGCGGCGGCCCTGGCGGCACTGACCCGCACGGTCGTCGAGCACGCCGAGAGCGCATCGTGGGTGGTCCTTTCGGGATCCCTGCCACCCGGCGTACCCGACCACTGGTACGCCGACGTCGTCGCGCAGTTGGCGTCGGCGCCGTGCCGGATCGCCGTCGACACCTCCGAGCGCCCGCTCGACGCGCTCGCCTCGGCATTCGGCCGGGCCGCCCCTGACGTCATCAAGCCGAACGCCGAAGAGCTCGCCGGCCTCGTCGGGGTGTCGCCCGAAGAGCTGGAACAGGCTGCCGCCCAGGGTGATCCGGCACCCGTGGTGGCCGCCGCCAACGCACTCATCGACCGTGGCGCCAAGACGGTGCTCGTCACGCTCGGCGCGGCGGGAGCAGTGCTCGTCGACCCGACCGGCAGTTGGATGGCTTCCCCGCCACCCATCTCGCCGCGCAGCACCGTTGGCGCGGGCGACGCTTCGTTGGCCGGGTACGTGCGGGCCGCGGTCGGCAGCGCCGAACCCCCTCATCGCCTGCAGATGGCGGTCGCCTACGGCAGCGCGGCCGCCGCGCTGCCCGGCTCCGCGCTGCCGTCGCCGTCGCAGATCGATCTCAATGCCGTTCGGGTGTATGCGATTACGGCATCCGTCTCACCATCCGCCCGCCCCTAACCGCACCAGAGGAAGACAACCATGTCCATCATCACCACCGACCTGGTCGCCATCGACGTCGACGCGGGCGGCGACAAGGAGGCCGTGATCGGCCTGCTCGCCGGACGTCTCGCCGACGCCGGACGCGCCACCGACCGCGACGGTCTGGTCGCCGCCGCCATGGCTCGCGAAACACAGTCGGCCACCGGACTTCCCGGCGGCATCGCCATCCCGCACTGCCGCTCCCCCTACGTCGACGAGGCCACCATCGGGTTCGCCCGGCTGTCCCCCGCCGTCGACTTCGGCGCGCCAGACGGCCCCGCGGACCTCGCCTTCCTGATCGCCGCGCCGGACTCGGGCGGCGCCGAACACATGAAGCTGTTGTCCAGCCTCGCCAGGGCGTTGGTGCGCAAGGAGTTCGTGGAGTCGTTGCGCAACGCGGCGTCGGCCGCGGAGGTGGTCGACCTGGTCGAGGGCGTGGTCAATCCCGCTCCCGCCACGCCGGAGCCCGCCAAAGCCGCCGCGGCACCGGTGGTCCAGGACGAGAAGCGGACGATCGTCGCCATCACCGCCTGCCCCACCGGCATCGCGCACACCTACATGGCCGCCGATTCGTTGGTCGCCGCGGGCAAGAAGGCCGGTGTCGATCTGCAGGTCGAGACGCAAGGCTCCTCGGGCAGCACGCCGTTGCCCGTCGAAACCATCGCGAAGGCATCAGCCGTCATCTTCGCCACCGACGTCGGGGTCAAGGACAGAGGACGGTTCGCAGGCAAGCCCGTCATCGCCTCAGGTGTCAAGCGGGCGATCAACGAACCCGACAAGATGGTCGCCGAAGCCCTTGCGGCCGCGGACAATCCGAATGCGGCCCGAGTGGAGGGCGTGGCAGACGCACCGTCGTCGTCATCCGGCCCTTCGGCGTCCGGCGGAGTCGGGTGGGGCACCCGCACCCGACAGATCCTGCTCACCGGCGTCAGCTACATGATTCCGTTCGTGGCCGCGGGCGGTCTGCTCATCGCACTCGGATTCCTCTTCGCCGGGTACGACATCGCCAACAAGCCCGAGGGCGCAACGCAGTCGCTCGGCAACATCATCGCCACCACCAACTCGCTGACCGACCTGCCGTCGGGCGGCTTCATTCAGTATCTCGGCGCCGTGCTGTTCACACTCGGCGGGCTCGCATTCTCGTTCCTGGTACCGGCCCTGTCGGGGTACATCTCGTTCGCCATCGCCGACCGCCCAGGCATCGCACCGGGTTTCACCGCCGGAGCGGTCGCCGTCTTCGTCGGCGGCGGTTTCATCGGCGGCATCGTCGGCGGCCTGATCGCCGGGTTCACCGCCCTGTGGATCAGCCGCATCGACGTCCCCCGCTGGCTGCGGGGTCTGATGCCGGTGGTCATCATTCCGCTGGTCGCCTCGCTCGTCGTCGGCCTTCTGATGTTCCTGCTGCTCGGCCGTCCACTGGCCGCGGTCACCGCCGGCCTGACCAGCTGGCTCGGCGGCCTCTCCGGCAGCTCGGTGATCGTCCTTGGCATCATCCTCGGCCTGATGATGTGCTTCGACCTCGGCGGTCCGGTCAACAAGGCGGCCTACGCGTTCGCCACGGCCGGCCTCAATGTGGCAGACCCGTCGACCCTGCGCATCATGGCGGCCGTCATGGCTGCGGGCATGGTCCCTCCGTTGGCGATGGCGCTGGCGTCCGCGGTCCGGCCGGGCCTGTTCACCGAGCCCGAGCGTGAGAATGGCCGCGCGGCATGGCTTCTCGGTGCCTCGTTCATCTCCGAGGGCGCGATTCCGTTCGCCGCAGCCGACCCGCTGCGCGTCATCCCGTCGATGATGGCCGGCGGCGCCGTGACGGGCGCTCTGATCATGGCGTTCGACGTGACCCTCAAGGCGCCGCACGGCGGGATCTTCGTGTTCTTCGCCATCGGGCATCTCGTGTGGTTCCTGGTCGCCCTGGCCGCCGGAACGGTGGTCGCCGCGGTGGCCGTAATCGCCGCCAAGCAGTTCGCCAAGCCCAAGACCGACACGGAGACGTCCCCCGAACTCGTCCCCGCCTGACATTCTCGAAACCACCACAGAAGGAGATCCACCATGCCCGCCAAGACCGTCATCGTCGGTTCGTCGATCGGCCTGCACGCCCGTCCCGCGGCGATCATCGCCGAAGCCGTCGTCAACGCCGGAGTGCCGGTGACCCTGTCCCTCGACGGCGGTGAGCCCGTCGACGCAGGCTCGGCG
>NZ_JBOGDD010000934.1:0-3043 GCF_050701675.1 Mycobacterium sp.
CCTCGAAGTACAGCCGCTGGCCTTCGACGTAGCGCCGCGTCCTTGGGTGCTCGGGATCAGGGTCGGTCCCGTCGCGCACCGCCATGCGGCGGGCGGTCTCGGAGAAGGGCACGTCGAGGAACACCGAGAGATCCCAGGCGTCGACGAGTTCGTCACGGTGCAGGAAGATTCCGTCGACGACGAGTACCGAACCCGGCTCGGCAGCCTGGGGTTCGGGGGCCAGCGGCGTATCGGTGCCGACGTCACGGGCTGCTGGTCGGTAGCGCCGTGATCCGCCCGGGCCGAACGGGTCGAGCACGTCGAGCCGAAAGCGCGCGTAGTCATAGGAGTCCAACCAGAACCCCTCGGGAGAGTCGCGGCCCCGCCGATAACGCATGGCCCTGGCATTGTGGAAGCCGTCGACGGAGATGCGCACGACCGGTCGGCCCGCCTCGTGCACCACCTTGGCGAGATCGTCGGCGAACCGGGTCTTGCCCGCGCCGTCCGGCCCGTCGACGGCCACCCGCACACAGCGACCGTCGTCGGACGAGGGAACGCGGCCTGCGACGGATCGCAGCGTCCCGGCGCGATCTGCGTTGGTAGGCAACGGAATTTGCTCAGTTCACGCAGGGGATGCCGCTGCCCGTGATGGGAGCACCCTGGTCGGGAGTCGGAGAGTCCGTGCCGCCGACGTCGATGCCAAGCGATTCGCCCCCGGAGGGCGCGGTGGCGAGGCTGCCGATATCCGCGGGAAGGGTGTACCCGCTGCCCAGTACGACGCGGACGTGTCCGGCGGCCACGTCGGAACGGGGTTGTGGGGGCGTGGCGACGTCGAGCATCGTCGCGACGGATTGAGCGGCTGAGGAGCCGCTGGCGCCGTATTCGATGGCCGTGGTCGAAGACTCGCCGGAAGGCGCAAGGCTGAGCTCGCCCGCTTGATATCCATTGTGGCTCAACACGTTCGACGCCTCGGTGGCAAGGCCCTTCACGCCACTGCCATTGACCACGTCGACGGTGACGTCGGACGCCGGAATGGGCGTCGGCGGGGACGAGCCGTCGGCGAAGGTGGTGGCGACCAGGGCGCGGATCGCCGAGGGGTCGACGATGTTGACGTCCTGGCCGCCGACCGTGTCATATCGCAGTACCGGCAACGTCTGGTACTGCACGTGCCCGCCTGCGAGCTCGCCGATGCGTTGGAACAGGTCCTGATTCCATCCGCTGGAGAGCACGATGTCTTGGCGCGCAATGTCCATGAGCGCGTTCAGCTTTCCCACGTCGGTGAAAGTTCCGGAATCCTGCAGCTGCCGGATGACGGAGATCAGAAACGCCTGCTGTCGGTGGGTGCGGTCCAGATCCCCGTTGTCGAGGCCGTGGCGCTGTCTGACGAAGGCGAGGGCCTGTTGGGCGTCCAATGTCTGACGCCCGGCGGGGAAGTCGGCGCCGGAGTAGTCGTCGTGCACGGCGTGGTTCAGGCAGACGTCGACTCCACCGAGGCTGCCGGCGACGTCGTAGAAACCGGCCAGGTTGACCTCGGCGAAGTAGTCGATTGGCGCGCCCGTCAGTGCCCGCACCACCGCCAACGTCGCCTTGCGGCCCGCCTCACGGCCCTGGGTCTCCAAGGTGGCCTGGTCGGTGACGCCGTCGTCGGCGAGCTTCTGCTCCGCGTTCGCCTTGGTCAGCCCGTAGGCCTCCTTGATCTTGATGTGACGGTTCCCCGGCACGATTCCCGACACGTTCACGTAGTCATCGCGAGGAATGGAGAACGCCTGGACACCGCCGTCCGCGGCCAGGTGCACCAAGATCAGCGTGTTGGTGTTGTAGCCACCCGACGTCGAGTCACCCGCGTGCAGTTGGTCCAACACGTCCTGCGGCAGGTCGTTGCCGTTCTGATCCTTGCGGGAATCCAGACCGATCAGAAGGATGTTGACCGCGGTGCCAGTGGACCGCGGCGCGTCGGCGCCCAACGCCTGCGACACCGTGATCCCGCTCAGCAGGCCGTGAAAGGTCCACCAGCCGGCGCCCGTGGCGACCAACACCAGGGTAGTCATCAGTGCCGCGCCGGCGCGCAGGAGCTCCGACCTGCGTGGCCGGCGCACGGCGGGCCACGACCAGCGGGATCGTGTCGGCATGGAATGACGACGCGCCCGTCCGCTCATCACCGCCGCCTTCGATTCGTCGCCATCCTCACCATGCGCGAGGAACCTTGAGACTTGGCTGAGAATGTGGTGACAGTCACCGTCGGCGTGCAGCCGTGATCAGCGTTGATCGGCCGCAACGGTGGCTAGGTCACACCCGGCCGTACACCCTTCACACAGTAGATCCATCGATCGGTGACCCGCCAGTCGGCGTAGCGCCGAGAAGGCCAGCGGCACAGGTGTCGACGACCTCTCGCAGCTTGGTCTCGGTCAAGCCACCGAGCCCCGTCGCCGACCGGAGGAACGGCTCGAACAGTCGCCAACCCAGTTGCAGGGCAAGGGTATTCGCGGCCGCGATGCGCGCTTCGGTGTCGGTGGGATGGAGGTCCCGCG
Source organism: Mycobacterium sp. (assembly GCF_050701675.1). GTDB lineage: Bacteria > Actinomycetota > Actinomycetes > Mycobacteriales > Mycobacteriaceae > Mycobacterium. Next base: position 2,508 of record NZ_JBOGDD010000934.1, read on the forward strand.
CGACGTCGACCAGCATCGTTGCGCCGGGGAAGCGCTGCTGAAGTTCACCGACGGGGAAACCGTCCAGGATGGCCCGCGCCAGCACCTTCCAGTGGCGCTGGCTCTGCGCCTCGATGGTCGCCCGCGACCCGCCGGACTCGCGCAGTGCCGACGTCTGCTGGGCCAGGTGTTCGAGAACGGCCCCCACCAGCTGATCCTTGGTCCCGAGATGGCGGAATATCAGCCCGTGGTTGACCCCCGACCTGGTCGCCACGTCGCGGATGGACGTGGCGGCGGGCCCTCGTTCGGCGAACAGGTCGGCAGCATGGGTCAGTACCGCCGCGACGACCTCGTCACGCCCGACCGGCGACTGTTCGTCCTTCGTGGCACGCGTTGCCCCCTTTGTAGTCATCTGACTACACTAACGGCACGAGGCCTGTAGTCGATTGACTACAGCAGTCGCCTAGCCAACCGATCGGAGAATCCTGTGACCGCATCGACGACATCGACCCCCCGCGCGAACCGGGCGGGCCAGGAGCTCGGACCCATTCCGGTGC
>NZ_JBOGDD010000935.1:0-4180 GCF_050701675.1 Mycobacterium sp.
CTGGCACATGCTCCTGAAACTTGATATCGCGGGTGATATCAAGTTTTAGCGCACATCCGATGGCCGAGATCGGGCGTGCTTTGCAGCGATCTCCTAGGCCAGCACCCCGTCTGCGAGGCGAAGCCGGCGTTGCACTCCGATCGCATCCAGGAACCTCTCGTCGTGGCTGACCACCACGAAGGCGCCTCGGTAGGCGTTCAAGGCGGACTCCAACTGACCGACGCTGACCAGATCGAGGTTGTTGGTCGGCTCGTCGAGTAGCAGCAGCTGCGGCGCCGGTTCGGCGTTGAGCACGCAGACCAGTGTTGCCCGCAGCCGTTCACCACCCGACAACGCCGCGACGGGCAGATGGATGTGGTCACCGCGAAACAGGAACTGCGCCAACAGATGCATGCGGCGGGTGTGCGGCAGGCTGGGCGCGAATGCGGCGAGGCTCTCTGCGACGGTGCAGTCGGGATCCAGCAGATCGAGCCGCTGGGACAGATAGGCGATCCGGCCCTCGGAGCGTTGCACGTCCCCCTGCTCCGGTGCCAGGTCGCCGTTGATCATCCGCAGCAGCGTCGACTTGCCCGCTCCGTTGGATCCGGTCAGCGCGATGCGTTCGGGCCCGCGAATGTCGAGATCGATGCCGTTGTGTCCGAACAGATCTCGGTCACGCAGATGCATTCGAAGACCGCGGGCGGCGAGAACGGTGCGGCCCGCGGGGACATCGGTGTCGGGCAGGTCGAGCACGATGGCGTCGTCGTCACGCAGTGCGCGCTCGGCCTGATCGAGTCGCGCTCGGGCATCGTCGACCCGCTTGGCGTGCACGTCGTCCGAGCGGGCGGCGGATTCCTGAGCGTCGCGCTTGAGCTTGCCAGCCACGATCTTGGGCAAGCCGGCGTCCTTGACGTTGCGCGCGGCGGTGCTCGAGCGCTTGGCGGCACGCTCGCGGGCCTGCTGCATCTGCCGCTTCTCGTGCTTCAGCAGCTGTTCGGCGTTGCGGATGTCGGCCGCGGCGGATCGTTGGGCCGCGTAGATCGCATTCTCGTATTCGGTGAAAGTGCCCCCGAAGAAGGCGATCTCACCGCGATACAGCTCAGCGATGCGGTCCATCCGGTCGAGCAGCACTCGGTCGTGGCTGACGACCAGCAGGGTGCCGCCGAAGTCGTCGAGCGCGGCGTAGAGCCGCTGCCTGGCCTCGACGTCGAGGTTGTTGGTCGGCTCGTCGAGCAGCAGCACGTCGGGCCGCATGAGCAGCTGCGCAGCCAGGCCAACGGAGATCACCTCCCCACCGCTGAGTGACCGCAGGGGCCGGGCCAGAGCGAGGTGACCCAGCCCAAGCCGGTCGAGCTGGGCGCGCAGCCGCTCCTCGACGTCCCAGTCGTCCCCGATCGCGGCGAACACCGCGTCCGAGGCATCGCCGGCGGCCAGCGCGTCGAGGGCGGCGATGACCGGTGCGACACCGAGCACCTCGGCGACGGTTCGCTCACCATCCAACGGCAGGGTCTGCGGCAGGTAGCCCACCGTGCCGTCGACGGTCACGGACCCAGCGGTGGGTCGGTGCTCACCGGCCACGAGCTTGAGCAGCGTGCTCTTGCCCGCCCCGTTGGGCGCGACCAGACCGGTGCGACCGCCAGGGATGGCGAAGGACAGATCGGCGAACAGCGGGGTGCCGTCGGGCCAGCCGAACGACAGATGCGAGGAAACGACGGAAACGTCGGACACGAGGGAGATCTCTCGGTGGGTCCGTGGAATCGAGCCACGGCACGGGGGCGGAAGACGACGACGTGCTCCGGTCACCCGGAGATGTCTTCTCCCACCATGTCTTCGGCCCACCTCATGTTGATTCGACGCTTGTAGACCATGTTAGCGGCGTCAGTCAACCAGATATTTCCGCAGCGTCTCGGTGGCGGCCGTGATCTGCGCGACGTCCACCCGCTCATCGACGCGGTGAGCCATGTTCGGGTCGCCGGGGCCGTAGTTGACGGCGGGGATGCCGAGCGCCGCGAACCGGGCGACGTCGGTCCAGCCGTACTTGGCGCGCACCTGTCCCCCTGCGGCCTCGACGAGCGCCGCGGCGGCCGGTTTGGTCAGCCCGGGCAGCGCGCCGGCGGCGGCGTCCGTCCGTTCGATCTCGACGTCGAGCCCGTCGAAAACCTCGTGTACGTGTGCGGTCGCCTGCTCGACGCTGCGGTCGGGCGCGAAGCGGAAGTTCACCGTGACCGACGCAGCGTCGGGGATGACGTTGCCCGCGATGCCGCCGTCGATCCGCACGGCCGACAGCCCTTCGCGATAGGTGCAGCCGTCGATGTCGACGTTGCGGGGGCGATAGGACGACAGCCGGTCGAGCACGGCGCCGAGTTTGTGAATGGCGTTGTCGCCCAGCCACGATCGCGCCGAGTGGGCGCGGGTGCCCGTGGCGCGGACGACCACGCGGATGGTCCCCTGACAGCCCGCTTCGATGAAACCACCCGACGGTTCGCCAAGAATGGCGACATCGGCCTGCAACCAGTCGGGCAGCTCGCGTTCGATGCGGCCGAGGCCATTGGCGCTGGACTCGATCTCCTCGCAGTCGTACATCACCAACGTGATGTCGTGCGACGGGTCGGCGATCGTGGCGGCCAGGTGCAGGAAGACTGCGTCGCCGGACTTCATGTCCGAGGTGCCGCAGCCGTGCAGTTCCCCGGCGACGAGTCGGCTGGGCAGGTTGTCCGCAGCGGGGACGGTATCGGTGTGACCCGCAAGCAGCACCCGCGACGGTCGACCGAAGTCGGTGCGAGCCAACACGGCGTTGCCGCTGCGGATGACTTCGTAGCCGCCCGCCTGGGCGCGCAGTGCCGCCTCGATCTCGTCGGCGATGCGCTGCTCGTTGCGTGACTCGCTGGGGATGTCCACCAGCGCGGCGGTCAGGTCGATCGGATCAGCGCGTAAGTCCAGGCCCACAGCGGTCCACGGTAGTCCAGTAGCCTCTAGCACCGTGACTTCCGCATCAGGCGTCGGCGTGGCCACCATCGCGGCCGACGGAACGATTCTCGACACGTGGTTCCCCGAGCCGGAGCTGTCCGGCGACGGACCCACCGGCACGAACCGGCTCTCGGTGGCCGAGGTGACCGACCAGCTGGCCGCGCTGACCGGTCGCGACGAGGACCGCGACGTGGAAACCGTCATCGTGCGCACCACGATCGCGTCGCTGGACGACAAGCCCGTCGACGCCTTCGACGCCTACCTGCGGCTGCACCTCCTTTCACACCGCCTGATCGCTCCGCACGACGCGAACATGGACGGCGTCTTCGGGGTGCTGGCCAACGTGGTGTGGACGAGTTACGGACCGTGTGCCGTCGACGGGTTCGAGCTGACCAGGGCGCGGTTGCGACGGCGCGGACCGGTGGCCGTGTACGGCATCGACAAGTTCCCTCGCATGGTCGACTACGTGGTGCCGACGGGCGTCCGGATCGCCGACGCGGACCGGGTGCGCCTCGGCGCCCACCTGGCATCGGGCACGACGGTGATGCACGAGGGCTTCGTGAACTTCAACGCCGGGACGCTGGGCACGTCGATGGTCGAGGGCCGGATCTCGGCGGGCGTGGTGGTCGACGACGGTTCCGACGTCGGCGGCGGCGCTTCGATCATGGGCACCCTTTCCGGCGGCGGCAAAGAGGTCATCTCGGTCGGCAAGCGCTGTCTGCTCGGCGCCAACTCGGGTCTTGGCATCTCACTCGGCGATGACTGCGTGATCGAGGCCGGCCTGTACGTGACGGGCGGCACCAAGGTGACCACGACAGGCGGTGGCCAGACGGCCACTACCGTCAAGGCCAGGGAGCTGTCCGGTGCGAACAACCTTCTCTTCCGGCGCAATTCGGTGTCCGGGGCGGTCGAGGTGGTATCGCGCGACGGCACCGGCATCACGCTGAACGAGGCGCTGCACGCGAACTGAGCCCTACTCGCAGCGCGTCACCCGCAGCATCACGACGCCATGTGCGGGAACCGTCTGTCCGACATCACCCGTCGTGGTGGTCTCGGAGTGCTCCCACAAATCGCGTACGACGTAGCAGTCGGCCCCGGACAGGCCGACCGCCCTGGTGTCGGTGTGAATGGAGACCGGCGCGGCGGCGGAGTTGAACAGCGCCACCGCGACCGAGCCGTCGGCAAGTGGCTTGACGATCACCCGGGGATCGTTCAACAGCGGAAGGCCTTGCAG
>NZ_JBOGDD010000936.1:0-3238 GCF_050701675.1 Mycobacterium sp.
GTCCCTGGATCACCGGGCCCCACCGCGTGGCCGGTGTGAGATCGGTCTTCAGCCGGATCTGCGCGTCGAGATACGCGGGCTCGTAGAACTTGGTGCGGGCCAACTCGCGCCCGTCGGGTCCGATCACCGCGCTGATGCCGACGGTGCCGGCCACCACCACGTACCGGTCGTGCTCGACGGCCCGCAGCCTGGCGAACGAGAGCATCTGCTCACTCATCGCCCCATCGAACGTCGCGTTGTTCGTCGGGACGGCGAGGAACTGCGCCCCGTTCAGCACGGATTCCCTGGCCGCGCGGTCGAAGATGACCTCCCAGCACGTGGTGACGCCGATCGGGATGCCCGCGGCGTGGACGACGCCGTTTCCGGTGCCCGGCACGAAGTAGCCGGCCCGGTCGGCGAACGACGACAGCAGGCGGAAGAACCCACGCCACGGCAGGTACTCGCCGAACGGCTGCACGATCTTCTTGTCGTGGCGCTCCCCTGGGCCGTCGGCGGGATCCCACACGATGACGGTGTTCGTCGCCTGCGGGTCTTCCTGGGTGTACCCGGGCGCGGCGACGACGGCGCCGACGAGGATCGGTGCGCGGATGGCGTCGGTCGCGACCCCGATCTGTTCGGCGGCGTCGCGATTGGCGATCGGGTCGATGTCCGACGAGTTCTCCGGCCAGATGACGACGGCGGGCTGAGGCGCGCGTCCCGCTCGGACGTCCTCGGCGAGTCGCTGGGTCTCGCGTACGTGGTAGTCGAGCACCGCCCGCCGTTGCGCGTTGAACTCGAGTCCGAGCCTGGGGACGTTGCCCTGAACGGCGGCGACGGTGGTCGTCGGGTCGTCCCCCGCGCCCGCACCCGACTGACGCACGTACGGGGTGGCCAGCGCGACGGTGAGAAGCACGAGGGCCACGCTGACGCCAGGCAGCATCACCGAGGGCGGAAGGTGGCCGCTGTGATGCTGCTTGCGCCACCATTGGTGGGCTTCGATGGCGATGGCGGCCAGGCTGACACCGACCAGCGCGACGCCGAACGACACCAGCGGCACGCCACCGAAGTGTGCGATCGCCAGCAAGGGGCTGTTGCCCTGGGTGAATCCGATGACACCCCAGGGAAATCCGCCGAACGGGATGGTGGACTTGAGCCACTCGGCCAGCACCCAGAGGCAGGCGAACCACACCGGCCAGCCAGGTAGGCGCCGTACGACTACGGCGAGAAGGCCGAAGACGCCGGGGAACAGCGCCTCCATCGCGGAGAGCGCGAGCCAGGGAAAGGGCCCGACCAGCCCACTGATCCATGGCAGCAGCGGCACGTAGAAGGCCAGCCCGAACAGGAATCCGTAGCCGAAGCCGCCCATCTTGGTGGTCGATTCGTGGGTCATCACCCACGTGAGAAGCGCGAAGGCGACGAACGCCAAGAACCACCAGCCGAAGGGCGGAAAGCTGGTGCATGCCATCAGTCCGGCGGCGATCGAGGCGGCAATCCGCAACGCCCGCGGGCCAAGGGTGCGGCGCAGCCGGTCGATCACGCGCGACGCGACGGCGGACAGGCGTGACTGCGCGTCGGGTTCCGGTGGCGCCGTCGAGCCTTCCTCCGGCCCTTCGGTTTCGTCCAGGGGGTCGTCCTCTACGTCGACGGCGGGGAAGGTGTCGGTCTGCTCACCCGCCCGTGACGACTCGCGTCGACGACGTCGCTCAGCCATGAATCGCGGCACCCCGGTGGACCGTCTGACGGCAGACGGGCAGGGGGCCGCCGGGGGCCAATCTCGGCAGGGCAGGAATCCGGGAGCGTGGATCGGTGGACCACCGTTGTACGGCGTCGGCAGGGGCGGCGACCTCGAGGGCACCCAGCCCGCCAGGGACGTCCCACACCGCGTACGATGCAGGCGCGCCCGGGGCCAACGTGCCAGCGACTCCGTCGCGGACACCGCCCGCCCGCCAGGCGCCGCGGGTGGCGGCTGCGAATGCGGCCCGCGCCGACATGGCGCTCCCCTGAGTGTGGTGCGTGGTCGCGGCGCGCACCGTCTCCCAGGGATTCATGCCGGTGACCGGCGTATCGGAACCGAAGGCGAGTGGCACGCCTTGGGATGCTAACAGCGCGAGGGGATTCAACGGACCAGCGCGCTCGGCGCCCAATCGCCGCGCATACATGCCGTCAGGCCCTCCCCAGAGCGCGTCGAAGTTGGGTTGCACACTCGCGATGACGCCCCAGGCTCCGAGCAGCCGCGCCTGCTCCTCGGAGACCATCTCGAGGTGCTCGAGACGGTGGCCGCAGCGCGCGACGGCAGGAGCGCCGTGTCGGTCCACCACGCGCGCCAACGCATTCACCACCGAGGTGACCGCGGCGTCGCCGATCACGTGAAACCCGGCGGTGATGCCCGCCTCGGTGCACGAGCTCAGGTGCGCCTCGATCGCGTCCGCGTCGAGGTAGGCGTTGCCGACGCAGTCCGGCGCATCGGCGTAAGGCCGATGCAGCCACGCCGTGTGCGACCCGAGCGCACCGTCGACGAACAGGTCGCCCGCCAGCCCCCGCACCCCGGCGTCGCCGATCAGCTCGCGGGCGTGGGCGGCCGTCGCTACCGCCTCACCCCAGTAGCCGACGACTTCGACGCCGTGCTCGAGCGCATTGAGCTCCTGCCAGTCGTCGATGCCCCCGATCTCGGGTCCGGCGCACTCGTGTACCGCGGCGATGCCGGACCGGGCAGCCAGGTCGAGGGCGGCCAGCCGGGCCTCCTGACGCTGCGCCGTCGTCAGCAGAGCTCTGGCAGCTGCCCGCACCAGATGATGGGCGTCCGCGGTCAGTGGCAGTTGGTCCTGGTGACCGTTCGCGGTCGCCAGCTCGGGCACGGTGCGCCGCAACGCGGTCGAGGCGATCGCGGAGTGCACGTCCACGCGCGCGAGGTAGGCGGGTCGGTCGCCGAGTAGGCGGTCGAGGTCGGCGGTGGTCGGCGCGGCGGGCCTAGGCCATGGCGATTCGTCCCAACCGTGCGCCCAGATGGGCCCCGTCGGGTGGCGACGGGCGTATTCGCCGATGAGCCGCAGTGCGTCCTCGAGCGAGGTGGCGTGGCGCAGGTCGAGGCCGACGAGCGCGAGGCCGGTCGCGGTGACGTGGACGTGGCTGTCGACGAAGGCAGGCGTCACGAAGCCGCCGTCGAGGTCGACGACCCTGGCATCCGGGAACTGGCCGCGGCCGACGTCGTCGGCGCCAAGCCACGTCACGATGGGGTCGGGGCCGTCGCTGACCGCCATGG
>NZ_JBOGDD010000937.1:0-2429 GCF_050701675.1 Mycobacterium sp.
CTTAGACGCGAAAACCCTTATGCCGCAAGCAGCATGGCCAACACTGCAGTGTCGGGATGGGTGATGGGGTCGACGCCGACCCGGCTGACCATCGAGGTGATGGTGCCATCGGACTCGGCCTCGACCCAGGCGGCACGGTGATCGAGACCGAGATGTGGAAGGCCGGGGAGCAGAACGCAGCCGGACGCGGCGCCCACGCATTCCGGAAGCGACGGCATGGTCTCCGACGGCGGGTGCAGCATCATCAGCGCGGGCGGTTGACGGTGTGCGAAATAGCCTGGCTGAATGGCCGATTCGCCGACGACGGTGCCCTCGGCCAGCACCAGGCCGACGGTGCCGGGTGCCGGCTCGTCGGGAAGCTCCTCGCGCACGCCGAAAATCGTTGTCGTCGAGAGCAATCCGGGAAGCGACGCCACCCGGACCGCGACCATCAACAACTGGGCCCACTCCTTCGTCGAGTCGGGCCAGCGGCCAGAAACGACGAATCCCTTGAGTGAGCCGCCGGAGTGGAAGGGTGCAACCTCGACAGTGCCATGGGATCCGGTATCCATCGTGCTCTCCGATCGGTGCGTGACTGCCGCCCGACACGGCTGTGGGTCGATTCCGACAGAATGAGGCAGACAGGGGTTGGCACACAAGGGGAGACGAGTGCCAGCGAGCTCAGCCGCCGCGCTTCAATGCTGATTTCGGACTGTCCATACCACGCGATACGAGCCCTTCGCCGGAACCCAGCCGAACCGCCGCGAGTCGACGACCCCGGGCGCGTGCGGGTTGTCGGAGCGGGCCTCGAACGTCGCGGCCCGACCGGCTCCGCGGACGTCGCCGACCCGCTTGACGAGCCACCGCGTCGGAAGGGTCGGGTCGGGGAACACCCGTAGTTGTCCCCGTCGCAGACGGCCGCAGCGCAGTGCAAGCAGCCCGTCGCCCGGCCCGAGTGATGGGCGCATGGAGTCCTCCACGACCGAGAATCGGCGAAGCGGCCAGGCTCTCGAAGGATGGTTGTCTCCCACCCTCAAAGGGTAAGTTAGTTCCATGCTGCATCGACTCTTCTCAAACGCCACTCCCGCCCATGCTCACTGCGACCTGTACTGCGGTGTATATGACCCCGCGCAGGCCAAGATCGAGGCGCTCTCGGTTCTGAAGACGCTTCAGAAGTACCACGATTCGGATGACGACCACTTCAAGACCCGCGCGATCATCATCAAGGAGCAGCGGGCCGAAGAGGTCAAGCACCACCTGACCGTGCTGTGGGCCGACTTCTTCGCCAAGGAGCACTTCGAGCAGTTCCCCAACCTGCACCAGCTCTTCTGGGACGGGGTTCACGGAGCGGGCGACGCCAAGAAGTCGCTCGACGTGGCCGTCGCCGAGAAGCTGCTCGCGACGATCGACCAGATCTCCGACATCTTCTGGCAGACCGAGAAGGCCAAGGGCATGGGCGTCTACCCGCCTGCCTGACCGGAACGGCACCATCGAAAAGGCCGACTCAGCGCTCACGGGCGCCGGGTCGGCCTTTCTACGTACGAGCCCCAGTCGCACCGGCTCCGCGAAGGCGGGCCATCAAGACTTGGGTGTCAGAACGATCAGGTCAGAACGATCAGGGCGAGGACTCCCAGCAGCACCAGGGCGATCAATCCCGCCCGCAGGCCCGCCATCAGATGGCTGTGCGTGTAGACGTGCGAAGAGGTCTGCCATTCGGCTGGTGGGACCGCTCCGGACCCTAGTGGATGCGATGCCATCAACAGCTCCTGACCTGCGCGTTCAATCTTGCCTCCCCCGTGAGATCTGTCACAACCGAGGTTGTGACCGCGATCATAGCCCCATTGTTTCGCGGTGGGAAAATCCGCGTGGCCGACAAGCCAAGTGGTTAGCCCGCCAAGGTTTTTCGCTCGCGCCCGCGAAACCTGTTGATGAGTGGCCGTTGCGGGCACAGCGTTATCCCCAGTCAATTAGAGCTAACTCACAGAATTACCGGTTCAGAGACATTTCGGCCGCTACGGGCCTGTGCATGAACCTGTGCAAACTGTGGATAGCCGTCCGATTGCTGAGTCGACCATGCCAGCATTGATGCCATGAACCCTGCGGTGCAGAGTCGAGGAGAGGTTCGATTGGACGCCATGACGACGGAAGGAGCGACGCAGTGAGCGACGACGAGGTGGGCGAGGCCCAGATCGCCGAGGTTCCCGTCGCGTTCGGCCAGACCGTGGTGCTGCTCGACGTGCGCGAGGACGACGAATGGCAGCGCGGTCACGCCGAGGGGGCGCAACACATCCCGATGGGTGACGTCCCCGCCCGGATCGGGGAGATCGACACCGACGCCACGCTCTACGTGGTGTGCCACGCGGGTGGCCGCTCCCAACGGGTCGCGCAGTATCTCGCCCGCAACGGTTACGAACCGATCAACGTGTCGGGCGGCATGCTCGCCTGGGCAG
>NZ_JBOGDD010000938.1:0-2475 GCF_050701675.1 Mycobacterium sp.
GACTTGGGCGACCGCATTCTCTTCGGCAGCGACTTCCCGAACATTCCCTACGGCTATCTCGAGGCCATGCAGGTGCTGACGAGGCTGGACGGCATCGATGACGACTGGCTGCGCGGGGTCTTCCACGACAACGCCGCCAGCCTCTTCGGGCTCGCGCTCTAGACCCCCGCCCGTCGATCTGCGCCGTCGGCCTCGTTCACAGCCCGCTAGCAGCGTCACCCGCTTAGCTGGTCGGCGTGACTGCCCGGTGGCCACGGTGGAGCCTTGCTGCGCTGTTGGCGTGCACCGCCGCGATGTACCTCTGGGGCCTGGCCTCCAGCGGCTACGGCAACACCTTCTACGCCGCTGCCGCGCAGGCCGGATCGCAGAGCTGGTCGGCGTGGTTCTTCGGGTCGCTGGACGCACGCAACTTCATCACCGTCGACAAGCCGCCAGGGTCACTGTGGGTGACGGGGCTCTCGGTGCGACTGTTCGGCATGAACGGCCTCTCGGTGCTGGCGCCGCAGGCGTTGATGGGCGTCGCGGCGGTCGCCGTCCTGTTCGCCGCGGTCAAGCGCGCCGTATCCGATCCCATCCAGGGTGCGGCGGCGGGGCTGATCGCAGGTGCGGTTCTGGCCTGTACTCCCGCCGCGGCACTGATGTTCCGCTTCAACAATCCCGACGCCCTGCTGGTGCTGCTGCTGACGGTGGCCGCCTACTGCCTGGCCAGGGCGATCCACGCGGCGTCGTGGCGGTGGCTGGTCCTGGTCGGCGTGGTGATGGGCACGGCGTTCCTCACCAAGATGCTGCAGGGCTTCCTGGTGCTGCCGGGATTCGCCTGCGCGTATCTGCTTGCGGCACCGACGAGGTGGCGAAATCGGCTGCTGCACCTGGCCGCAGGCGTTGGCGCGCTGGTCGTCTCGGCGGGCTGGTGGGTGCTGGCCGTGCAGCTGATCCCCGCGGGCTCTCGGCCCTACATCGGGGGTTCGGCGAACGATACGGTGCTCGACCTGGCGTTCGGCTACAACGGCGTGGGCCGCCTGGTCGGGCACGAATCGAGTTGGGGCGCAGCGGCGGTCGCGTCGATGAACAAGGCGACTGGACTTCATCGGCTGTTCAGAACCGAAATGGGCAACGAGATCTCGTGGTTGCTGCCCGCGGCGCTCTTCGCGGTCGCGTTCGGCGGGTACCTGACGCTGCGCGGGCGGCTGGGTCGCGACGAGCGGGCCGCCGTGGTGTCCTGGGGCGGCTGGCTGCTGGTGACGGGATTGGTCCTGAGCTACATGCACGGCACGGTGCACCCGTACTACACCGTCGCGCTGGCGCCCGCGGTCGCCGCCCCGATCGGCCTGGCCTCGGTCTGGGCGTGGCGGTTCAGGTCTGGATGGGATGGCCGTATCGCAATGGGATGCCTACTTGCGCTGGGCGCTTGGTGGTCATCAGTGCTGTTGCACCACAACCACTTCGCTCCTGGGTGGCTACCACGGGTACTAGCGGTGACGGGTGTTGCCGCGGCGGCGGCCGTCCTCTTCGGACGCCGTTGGCTCACGGGCGTGGGACTCATCGCAGGCGTGGGTGCCGCGACGGTGGGCATGGTCGCGTTCTGCATCGCGACGGTCGCTACGCCTCACCACGGCACCATCCCCATGGCGGTCGACCTCGGGCGCGCGGCACGGGGCACGGCCAGCGGGGCCGTCGGCGGATGGATGGGTGACGAAGACACCAACCGAGAACTTGCCGCCATGCTCGCGGCGACGACCACTCCCTGGTCGGCCGCGACCAACGGCTCGCAGTCGGCCGCGGCCCTCGAGATCGCGACGCACACGTCGGTGATGGCGATCGGCGGGTGGAGCGGCGACCCGACGCCGACCGTCGGGCAGTTCGTCGGCGACGTACACGCCGGGAGGATCACCTATTACGTCGAAGCGGGCCGCGGTGGCGTGGACCAACCACACGGGCGGGTCATCCGCGCCGAGAACCACGGCACGTCGCACGCCAGGGACATCTCCGACTGGGTGGCCGACAACTATCGGGGCGTCTCGGTGGGCACGTCGCTGGTGTATCGCCTCAACCCTTGACGGCGCTGACCAAACTGATCGACCCGGTCATCGGACCCGCGTCCGGATCGTCCGCAGGGACGGGACGGCCGACGTGGTCCAGATAGGTGGTCAGCGGGGTCTCCTCGGCGTTCCAGCCCCGTTCGGCGAACCAGTCCGCGGCGGGCGCATATTGCTCGTTGTACGTGAGGGTGAAGAAGGTGCCCTCCTGGCCGGCGTCGCGTTCCGCCTGGCGCTTCGCCAGGAAGACCTGGTCGGGCATCGGTCTGCCCTCTTCGACGGCCACCCGGCTGCCGGGAGCCGACAGCGCGTCGATACCCGCGAACAGCTGTCCCTGCGCGGCGGCGGGCAGGTAGATGAGCAGTCCCTCGGCGATCCACGCCGACGGGCGTGACGGATCGAATCCCTCCGCCTTCAGTGCGCCCGGCCAGTCGTCGCG
>NZ_JBOGDD010000939.1:0-2540 GCF_050701675.1 Mycobacterium sp.
GTCCTGCCCGGTGAGGCCGCGTTCATCATCGAGTGCAAGTACTCTCCGAACCCCGACTACGTGGGACGAACGGGTTTGGCGCAGACACTGCTGTACATGACCGACGTGGGCGCGACGATGGCCGCCGAGGTCGAGGGCGTCGTCATCGCACCGGACGGAGTGGTCGGCGACGCGACGTCGGCGAGCACGCCCGTCGGGCGGCTCGGTCTGGCCGCACCGTCTGAAGGTGTCCAACGCGCGGTCGAGTTCATGAGTGCCGTGGTCGATTGATCGACGGCTCGTGCGCAAACCCTCTCTCGCCGACCGACCCACACACGGCATGTGCGGACCCGACGTCCAGCTGTTCTGCAGTGCGTCGGGAGCGCCCGAACGGTAAGCTTGACTTACCTGCCCACCCCGGCGTTGTGGTTCACACGCGTGAAACACGCTGCGCGGCAGCCGAAACAATTGAAGGACGGGGAAACGTGATCGTCATCGAGACCGGCGCCGGGCTATGCCCCGAGTGCAAGGACCAGAAGCAATACCGCTACCAACTCGTCGACATGACGAACGCCGACTGTGCGCGCGCCGACAGGTTGTGGCTCTGCCCACTGCGTCACAGCGAACGTGACGTGGATGACCGCCAACGGCGCACCGCCAGCTGACCCCGGCCGCAGTTCCGGCGATCAGACGGCCGCCCCTGCGGCTGAGGCCATTTCACGTTTCACCGACGATGGGTGACCCCGGCGGTGGCCGATACCGCGAGCGTCTGCTCCCGCACCGGAACGTCCCCGAGCGCAGTGTCGATGGCCTCCAGGACATCTGGGGTGAGCTCGACGTCGGACGCCGCGGCGTTCGCATGGACCTGTTCGGGACGCGATGCGCCAGTGATGGCCGAGGCCACCTCGGAGCGCCGCAGCACCCATGCCAGCGCCAGGTCGGCGACCCCGATACCTGCTCCGTCGGCGACCGCGACGAGCCGCTGCACGGCCTCGAGCGCCGCGTCGCTATAGACGATTCCCATGGCGGAGTTCATCGCGTCGTTGGCGAACCGCGAGTCGGCGGGCAACGGCTGACCCGGCAGGTACTTCCCGGTCAGCACCCCCTGCGCCAGCGGGGACCAGACGATTTGGGAGATGTCGTTGGCGGCGCACAGCGGGAACACCTCGGCTTCTGGCGCCTGCCAGAGCATCGAGTACTGCGGCTGAGAGGAGACGAACAGGTCGGAGCCACCGATCTCGATGCCTGCGCGGATCTGTTCGGGCGTCCACTCGCTGAAACCGAGATAGCGGGCCTTGCCGGTCTCGACCACCTTCTGCAGTGCTTCGATCGTGTCCTCGATCGGCACGTTGGTATCGAATCGGTGCGCTTGGTAGAGGTCGACGTAGTCGGTGCGCAGTCGGGTCAGCGACGCGTCGATCTGTTTGGCGATCTGTTCACCGGACAGGCCCTGGTCGGTGTCGGACATCTTTCCCCACACCTTGGTGGCCAGCACGTAGGAGTCTCGCGGGCGGCCCGCGAGGATCTCGCCCCATGCGAGTTCGGCAGCGCCCTGGCCGTAGACGTTCGCGGTGTCGAAGAAGTTGATGCCTGCGTCGAACGCTGCGTCGGTGCACGCACGGGACTGCTCGGCCTGCACGCCGCCTGCGTACGTAAGCCAGGAGCCCAGAGAGATCTCCGAAACCTCGAGGTCTGAACTTCCGAGCTTGCGAAAGCGCATGACGCTGTCCTCCATTCACCGGGCGACCGTTCCCTCGACAGTAGTCGGCGATGAGTTTCGCCGGGTGCGGCAGTCTGTCCTGTCGTGACCAGAACCAATTTGTCGATGTCCATCTCCGCCGACGGCTACGTCGCGGGCCCGCACCAGAGCGAGGAGCATCCTCTTGGCGTCGGCGGAGGCGCGCTCCACGGCTGGCACCTCGGCCCCGCCAAGGACCATCCGGTGAATCGGCAGGTGATGTCCGACATGTTGGACGGCATGGGTGCGACGATCATGGGCCGCAACATGTTCGGCCCGATCCGCGGCAACTGGGGAGACTCGGATTGGAACGGGTGGTGGGGTGAGGTCCCACCGTATGGCTGCCCGGTGTTCGTCCTCACCCATCACCCGCGCGACGACGTCGAGATGCAAGGTGGCACCACCTTCCACTTCGTCACCGATGGAATCGAGAGTGCGCATGCCCGGGCTTTGGCGGTCGCCGACGGCAGGCCCATCTCCATCGCGGGAGGGGCCTCTTGCGCAAGGCAGGCGATCAAGGCCGGGCTCGTCGACGAGATCGACCTGCAGGTGAATCCGGTGATCCTCGGGGCCGGTGAGCGGCTGCTCGACGGTTTCGACGCCGGCGACCCCCAACTTGAACTGGTGCGCGTGCTCGAAGCCCCCGGCGTGGCCCACCTGCGCTACCGCGTCATTCGGTGACGGGCGGCCTGGCTTAAGTGCCGATCCGCGCATTTCCGTCATCGGCGCCACGTCGTCGGACGCTAGGATTCGCCCTGCCGTCGAAAACACGGCCCGGTCGGTAGTCCGGGCGGCGCATCGCGCTCGCCACACCCTTTAGGTG
>NZ_JBOGDD010000940.1:0-3408 GCF_050701675.1 Mycobacterium sp.
CCCTTGGGAAGATGAGTGCCGCGGCCTGCCCGAACAGGAAGAAGTCGTAGTACTCGACCGCGCTCCCCATGAAACTGGCCAGCGCGGCCCGCTTCGGAGTGCGCGCGGGACCCGCCGGGGGCGCACCCCCTGGCGGATTCTGGTGGGTTGCGGTCATCGGGGTCCTCCTAGTTTCCTGCGGACGTTGAGATGGTGGGCGGGATTCACCCGACGAGGCTTCGGAAGTGCCGCGACATCCTGGCGGCGTCCGGCACGACGCCGGTGATCAGTTGGAAGGCCGTGGTGGCCTGATGCACGGCCATGTGCCCGCCGTCGAGCGTGCGGCAGCCGACGCGTCGGGCCGCGGTCAGCAGGGCGGTGTCCAGCGGTCGGTAGACGATGTCGGCGACCCACAGCGCCGGGTGCAGAAGGCCCTCGTCGAACGGCATTCCCGGATGCTCGGCCATACCCGTTGGCGTGCAATGCACGACGCCGTCGGCATGGGGAAGCAGGACGGCCAGCTTGTCGAAGGACGAGGTGTCAACCCTGGCTTCCGGATGGCGGACCGCCAGCTCTCCGGCGAGCGCGGTGGCGCGATCGACGTCCAGGTCGACGACGGTGAGGTGGTCGGCGCCCAGTTCGAGCAGGGCATGGCCGACCGCCGCCCCCGCGCCGCCTGCACCGAGCAGCACCACGTTGCCGGTCGCTGCGCCGGGCAGTCCTTCGGCGAATCCGGTCGCGAAGCCGGGTGCGTCGGTGTTGTAGCCGACCGTCCGCGCTCCGTCGAAGACGACGGTGTTGACCGCGCCGAGGGCGGCGGCAGCGTCGTCGACCGTGTCGAGGTGGGGGATGACGAGGCGCTTGCAGGGGTGAGTGACGTTCAGCGCGTTGAAACCGAGGGCGCGAGCCCAGGTGAGGACCTCACCGATCCGCTCGGGCGCGACGCCGATGTCGTGGAGGTCGATGGGGCGGTAGACGTAGTCCAGACCGTGCGCCCGGCCCTCGGCCATGTGCAGCGCCGGGGTGAGGGATGGCCCCACGCCGGTGCCGACGAGGCCGACGAGGAATGGGTTGATCGTCACGGTGCTTCGCTCCCTTAATGTACGAACTAGTACGTTCAAGAAGTAGAGCAGTGTGGTGCGCGTCTCGTCAACCCCCAATTGGTGAGCGGGGTCTCGATCAGCCGGTGGTGAGCCAGCCGACGACGACGTCCCCGATCATCCGGCGCAGGTGTGCGCGTTGCGAGAGCTCGGTGAAGTCGACCCCGAACAGGAAGCCGAAGGTGTGCCGGTTTGCGACCTGGAAGACGCAGTAGGAGCTGATGACGATGTGAACGTCGAGTGCGTCGACGTCGCGCCGGAAGGCGCCCTGTTCACGACCGCGCTCGAGGATCTCGTCCAGCAGCGAGGTAGCAGGCCGCGAGAGCGCGCGCAGTGAGTCGAGCCGGCCGATGTACTCGCCGCGGTGGATGTTCTCGATGGATACCAGCCTGATGAAGGCCTGGTGGTCGAGGTGGTGATCGAAGGTCAGCTCGGCCAGCCTGCGCATCGCCACGACGGGGTCCACGTGGTCGACCTGCAGTTTCTGCTCGGCCTCGCGAATGCCGCGGTAGGCGTTCTCGAGGACGGCCAGGTACAGCTGCTCCTTGCCGCCGAAGTAGTAGTAGATCATCCGCTTCGTCGTGCGGGTGCGCTGCGCGATCTCATCGACGCGGGCACCCGAGTAGCCGGATTCGGCGAAGACCTCCGTGGCGATGGACAGCACCTCGGCGCGAGTGCGCTCGGCATCGCGCTGCAGTTCCCGTCTTGGCTCGGGGGCGGTCACGATCGGCAGCTTACTGGCTGGCGCCGGGGCAATGACATAACGCTCTTCCCAATGTATTAACCGTTTAGTACATTGATATGTGATTGGAGGCACACCATGAGGACGTCCATAGCGACCGTCTCGATCAGCGGATCCCTCGTCGAGAAGCTGCATGCCTGCGCTTCCGCGGGGTTCGACGGTGTCGAGATCTTCGAACCCGACCTGATCGCCAGCGACCACAGTCCAGAGGAAATCCGCGGCCTCGCCGAGCGCCTCGGGCTGTCGCTGGACCTCTACCAGCCTCTCCGCGATATCGAAGGGGTGGACGAGGCCACCTTCACCGAGAACCTACGACGGGCCGCGGCGACGTTCGCGACGGCCCGCAGACTCGGCATCCACACGGTGCTCGTCTGCAGCAACGTCGCGACCGCGACCGTCGACTCCGACGAACACTCGGCCGGCCAGCTCCGCAGACTCGGCGACGTGGCAAGCGAGTATGGCGTCAGGGTCGCGTTCGAAGCGTTGGCCTGGGGTCGCTTCGTCGACGACTACCGGCGAGCCTGGCGCATCGTCGAATTGGCCGATCATCCCGCGGTGGGCGTGTGCCTCGACAGCTTCCACGTGCTGTCCCGCGGGCACGACCCGGCGGCCATCGAGAACATTGCCGGCAAGAAGATCTTCTACCTGCAGCTCGCCGACGCGCCCGCGCTGTCCATGGACGTGCTGTCGTGGAGCCGCCACCACCGACTGTTTCCCGGCGAGGGCGACTTCGACCTGGCGACCTTCGTCTGGCACGTGCTGAAGACGGGCTTCGACGGGCCGTTGTCGCTCGAGGTCTTCAACGACACCTTCCGGCAGACCGACCCGGACCGCACCGCGGTGCACGCGCTGCGGTCACTCGTCTGGCTGCAGGACAAGGTGGCAGCGCTTCCCGGGGCGGGTCGCTCCGCAGCGCTGACACCGGTGGCCGACGCCAAACCGCCGGTGGGCTTCGACTTCGTCGAGCTGAAGGCGGAGGACACCAGCGACGTCGAGGTGCTTCTCGACCAACTCGGCTTCACCCCACGTGGCCGCCATCGGACCAAGCCCGTATCCCTCTGGGCGGCAGGCGATGTCCGTATCGTCCTCAACGAGCATCAAGCCCGCGACCTCGAGCCCCGCGTCGCCGCCGTGGGTCTGCTGGTGCCCGACGGAGGGGCCACCACGCGACGCGCCACCGACCTGATGGCTCCCGCGGCCTACCGCAGGACCTACGCCGCCGAACAACCGCTCGGTGGCGCGATCGCACCGGACGGCACCGAGTTCTTCTGGGTCACGGCGCCACCGGCGGGCACGCCTCCCGCGTGGGTCGACGAGTTCGAGAACGGCCTCCCGCCCGCGTCCGGACCGCTCGTGCGCAGCATCGACCACGTCAACCTCGCCGTCCCCTGGCAGAGGGCGGACGAGACCGTGCTCTTCCTGACCAGCGTCTTCGGTCTCGACGCCGACGCGCCCATCGAGGTCGCCGGGCCAAGCGGCCTGGTCCGTAGCCAGGTCATGCGCACCGACGGTGGCGCGGTCCGCATGCCGCTCAACGTCGCACCGCAGGTGCTCGAGGAAGCCGCCATGCCGCAGCACGTCGCCTTC
>NZ_JBOGDD010000941.1:0-8923 GCF_050701675.1 Mycobacterium sp.
GAAGTTGAAGTATTGGCTCGAGTGATGCGCCTGATGCGTGGCACAGACCAGGCGCACCCGGTGCGCGACGCGGTGGTACGCGTAGAACAGCAGGTCGACGCCGACGATGGCGATCACCCACGTGTACCAGGCCGTCGACGGCAGGTGCCACGGCGCGACGTACGCGTAGATCGCGGCGTAGCCGAGCAGCGCGATGAACTTCCAGGCCCCGGTGGTGGCCACCGATACCAGCCCCATGGAGATGCTCGCCCATGCGTCACGGCGCAGGTAGGCCCCGGATGGCATGCGGTCGTCCGTGTCAGTCGGCTCCTCGCGCGAGCGCTCGTCGGCGAGCCGTTCGAGCTTGCGGGCAGCCGTCCATTCGAGGATGAGCAGCAGGAGGAAGAACGGGATCGCGAAGAGGACCGGGTCGCGCATCTGCGGGGGCAGCACGTCCAAGACGGTGCGAATCCCGTCGAACCAGTTCATGGGTCACCTCCCTGCCCGGGCAATCCTAGCTACCCGCTCCTCAGCGGAAGCTCAGAACGTCGTCGCCCCACGCCGCCCGCAATGGCCGATCGGGGTCCTCGACCACCGTGTCGCGTTTGTCGATCATCAGCGTCGCCCGGTCGCCGTCCCGGTAGGGCCGCCAGCGCGGCTCCCCGGGCGGCCCGACCGGCTCGCCGCCGGCCGCGAAGTTCAGCCAACGGGCTCGGATGCGCTCCGACACCGCGGTCCCAGCCTTGAGCCCACCCAGCTTGAACGTCGGATCCTTCGGTCCCGCAACGAGATTGCCCCACACGTACGGAAGCTCGGTGGCGTGTGCGGCACCGAGCCTCAGCATGCGGAGCATCGGCGTCGACCAGTCGAACCGGTACGTGTACACCGGCGCGACGGCAGTGTGCCCCTCGGCGAACCAGATCGACGGCATTCGGAAGCCGATGTCACGGGCGACGCCCATGCCGGGCGTCTTCCCACGGCCCCGATACGCCGAGCCCAACTGTGCCTCGCTGGGAATCTGCAGACCGGGTTGCTCCGCGGCGATCTGCTCGAACATCGCCTTGATCGCCATCGGCGTGATGGGCATGAGCGGCGACTTCATGAAGCGGAACAGCGCCGCCTCGTGCTTGTTGGTCCCGATGATCAGCGGAACCGGATGCGTGCCACCCGCACGCGCCACCGCGACCGGATAGTCGGGCACGAGTTCACCGTCGACGATCGGCGCATAGGCCAGGGTCCCCGGCGTACGCACCGGGACCTCGTCGAACAGGCGCTTCGAGGCGGCCAACAGTTCGCTGATCGGCGCATCGGGGAGACGGTCCACCTCGTCGACGCCGACGCCGAGCGTCTCGAGGAACTGCCCCGCGATCCCGCGGGAGCGGCTGGCGTCGTAGACCGACGTCGCCGGTGAGCTCTGGGCAATCGCGCCCGAGAACAAGCCTGCGGCAGCCGGGCTGGCCAGCAGCGTCGTGACGATGCCAGCGCCTGCCGACTCGCCGAAGAGCGTCACCCGGCCGGGGTCTCCCCCGAAGGCCGCGATGTTGTCACGTACCCACTGCAGGGCGAACAGCACGTCACGCAGGCCCAGGTTGCTCTCGAAACGGGTGCGTTCGGTGCTGAACGACGACAGATCGAGGAAGCCGAACGCGCCGAGGCGGTAGTTCACGGTGACGATGACGGCGTCACCGTCACGGGCCAGCACCCGGCCCCGGTACAGAGGCTGCGCCGCGGAGCCAAGGACGTACGCACCGCCGTGCACCCAGACCATCACCGGCTTGCGGTCACCCGGCTCGGTGTCCGACGACGCCCACACGTTCAGCGTCAACGAGTCGTCGCCCTGGGGTGCGCCCAGGTCGATGGGTATCCGCGGGTCGGTGGGCTGCGGGCAGACGGGTCCGACTCTGGTGGCATCGGCGACGGCCGTCCAGGGCTCGGGCGGCTGGGGCGCACGCCATCGCAGTTCAGCTACCGGCGGTGCTGCGTAGCGGACTCCCCTCCACGACTTGACCGTTCCGTCGTCGACACCCCTGACGCGTCCGTACGCGGTGTCGACGACGGGACCGTCGACCGATCGACCACCGTCCGGCCCGGCCGTCACCGTCGGTTGCCCCTCGCCCCGGCCCGGTCCTTCTCGGTGATGAATGCGTTGAAGCCGCCCTCGGCATCGGACTTGATGCTCTCCGAATCGGGCCGGTCGAGCAGTACGGCAATCAACGTGCGCTGTGGATCCGTCACGGGGACTCCTTCAGTTACTCCGGAACAACCTGATCACCAGGCTACTCGGGCGCCGTGACGGTCCCTTCCCGCTCCTCGAGGGGCCAGGCCGGCAAACGTGGGAGGGAAACATTCTCGGTGGTCGCAATCCTGTGCCCGACGGACCGCCGTCCGTAGCGTCCGGCGGCATGACCACCGACATCGCATCCGCCGTGCCGCAGCTGACGTCACCACGACAGGCGCTGGCCGTCGCCGACGCCGTTGCCTCCGACCTCGCCGTCGGCAGTGCCGAGCGGGAACACAATGGCATCGCCCTCGTCCCCCAACTCCGCCAGGTCGCCGACGCCGGACTGCTTGGCATCTCCGTACCCGTCGAGCACGGCGGGCCGGGACTCCCCGCGTCGACGACGATCGACGTGCTTCGCCGGCTCGCCCGCGGCGATGCCGCCGTCGGCCAACTGTTGTTGTCGCACTTCGTGGTTGCGCGTGCGATCGCCGGACTGGGACAACGGGATCCCGCGCCCCGGATCTACGCCGACGTCCTTGCGGGCGCGCAGATCGGCAATGCCACCGCCGAACGTGGCACCAGCCACGCGCTGGACCGCCGCACCACCGTGACGCCCGGCGAGAACGGGACGTGGGTGCTCAACGGCACCAAGTACTACGCGACCGGGGCGCTCGGCGCGACGTGGATCGCTGTCGCCGCGGTCGTCGGCAATGGCGCCGACGAGACGGCCACCGTGTTCGTCCGCCCCGATCAGGACGGCGTCACCCTGAACCTCGACGAGTGGTCGGCGTTCGGGCAGCGTGGGACGGCCAGCGGCGAGGTACTGCTCGACGGCGTCGTCGTCGACGGTGCGCTGGTGATCGAGGAGGGCAGTCCGCCCGACCCGCTCACCGGACCGCCCAGCGTGCTCGGCGCATTCGACCAGGCGCTGCACGCCGCGATCGACATCGGAATCGCGAGGGCCGCACTGGAAGACGGTGCCGAGTTCGTCCGCACCAGGTCCAGGCCGTGGAAGGAGGCACTCGATGCGGGTATCGAGCGGGCCGACGAGGAACCGCACGTAGTCCGCAAGTTCGGGGAGTTCACCGCGCGGCTGTATGCGCTCGAGGCGCTGCTGGCTGCCGGTTCGGCGATCATCGACGAGGGCTACGCGACGCAGGAACCTTCGCGTGAACTGGCCGCGGAGGCAACCTTGAAGATCGCCGCCGCCAAGGCGCTCGCGCAGGAGTTCGCCGTCGAAATCGCCAGTGGCATATTCGAATTGGCCGGCACCTCGGCCACGGACGCAGCCGTCAACCTGGACCGGCACTGGCGCAACGTGCGGACTCATTCCCTGCACGATCCGGCCCGCTGGAAGTACGTCCACTTGGGCAACCACACCCTGCACGGCGCCCGCCCGCCGCGGCTCGGCCTGGTCTACTGAGAAACCCGGGGAATCGAATCATGGGCTACCAGAACCGCTTCTACCTCACCGGGAGTATCAACCAGCCCACCGTGGCCGACGCGTTCGACTTCGTCGGCAAGCGGCTGCAACCGGGCGTGACCCGGGTGCCCGACGGCGAGCCGGGCGACCGCGCCAACTGGGTGCTGACCCAGACGGCCCACTTCCTGGACAACCCGACGCTCGACGTCGTCGAATCCGACGGCGGCAAGCGCGCCAGGCTGCGGAAGGGCACCTCGGCCGCCGACGTGACATTCCCCGCCTTCGCCTACCAGGACCACGCGATCGCGTCCTACGACGTGTTCCGCGCCGCTCGGGACCGCGGTGACCTCGCCCCCGACTCCAAGTTCCTGGTGTCGATCCCGACGCCGTTCAACGCGGTGAACTTCTTCGTGGACTTCGACTCCCAGGTCGAGGTCGCGAGGGCCTACGAGGTGCCGTTGAAGGCCAGCGTCGATGCGATCCAGGACGCGATCCCGCACCGGGACCTCGTCATCCAATGGGACCTGCCGATCGAGGATGCGACCGTCGAGGGCTGGTTCCCCAATCCCTACGACGACTTCGAGCAGATCTACGCAGCGGCCGCGCGGCCGGCGTCCTGGGCGCACGACGACGTCGAGCTGACGTTCCACCTCTGCTACGGGGATTCGAAGTTCGGGGCGTCCCCCTTCATGGGTGACCCGCCGGACGCCGAGGCCGCCGCCAGGGGTGGCCGGCACGTCTATCCGCGGGATGCGGCGACGATCGTCGCCGTCGCCAACGGGTTGTCCCGCCACGTGCCGCGCCGCATCGACGCATTCCAGGCGGCGACTGTGACGACGTGGAACAAGCTCGCGCACTGGCAGCCTCTGGCCAACCTCGCCATCGAGCCCGAGACCGAGTTCTACCTCGGGTTGGTGCACGCCGAAGATGGCGCGGCGGGCGCGAGGTACCGCGCCGCACTGGCATCGAATTTCCTGGCGGAGTTCGGCTTGTCGACCGAATGCGGGCTCGGCAGGCATTCGGCCGAGCAACTCGATCGGGTGGCCGCCACGGTCGCCGAGCTCTTCGGGACCAAGACGCCGGCCCTGGCGTAACCCGCTCGGCTAAGTTGACGCAGTGCGAAAGTGGGCGCTGTTGATCTCAGCCATCGTCACCGAGGTCGCCGCGACCCTTTCGCTACGGGCCTCCCAAGACCATCCGGCGTGGCTGGCGGTGGTGGTCGTCGGCTACGCCGTCGCCTTCGTCCTGCTCGCGCTCGTGCTGCGGGAGGGCATCCCGGTCGGCGTGGCCTACGGCATCTGGGGTGCCGCCGGCACGGCGCTCACCACGGTGCTGGCCGCACTGATCTTCCGCGATGCGTTGACGTGGCCCATCGCGGGTGGCATCGCGCTGATCATCGCCGGAGTGCTTCTCGTCGAGTTCGGTTCGCATCCGCAGGCAGAGCCCGCCGCAGCGGAACCGGCGTGAGCGTGTGGCTGGTGCTCGCCGTGGCGATCGCCGTCGAGGTCTTCGCAACACTGGGCATGCGGGCGTCCGACGGCTTCCGCAAGAAGGCGTGGACCGCCCCCGTCATCGTCGCCTACCTGGCGTCGTTCTACCTGCTGTGGCTGGTGCTGAAGCTCGGCATGCCGATCGGCATCGCCTACGGCGTGTGGACGGCATGCGGCGTTGCGCTCGTCGCGGTCATCGCCCGCTACGCGTTCAAGGATCCGCTGACGCTCAAGATGATCGCGGGCATCGGCTTCATCGTGGCGGGCGTCCTCGTCATCGAGCTGGCGGGCGCCGTCCACTGAGCACCCCGGCCGCCGCCACGACGGCAAGCCCGGCGACCGGTACGACGAGCAGCCCGACCCGAAGACTCGTTGCATCGGAGATCATTCCGACGATCGGTGGCGCTCCGACGAAACCGAGCCGCATCAGCCACGCCAGGGCCGTCAGACCGGTACCCGGCCGCAACCCCGGCAGTCGGTCAGCCCCGTGCATCGCCGCCGGGATGGTGGTGGCGAGGCCAAGCCCGGCGGCCGCGAAACCGGCGACGGTGCCCGGCACGCTCGGGAACGCCAGCGCCAGCCCCATCCCCGCCGCGGCGAGCAGTCCGCCGGCGCGGGCCACCGCGCGCTCACCGAAGCGATCCACCAGCCGATCCCCCGCCAGCCGTCCGATGAACTGGAACCCGAGCAGGCCGATGTAGCCGAGCGCCGCAATGGCGCCGCCCGCACCGAGGCCACTGCCCAGGTACAGGGCGGCCCACGAGCTTCCGGCGTCCTCGACCACGGCGCCAGCCGTCGCGATGACCACCAGCAGGAACAACGCGCCGCCCGTGCGCCGGCCCGGTCTTCGCGCCCGCCCGGCGCCCGCCGCGGGGTGGTGGTCATGGTCGGGACCCCGCAGTAGGAACGGGTACGCGGCGACGGCCACGCCGATGAACACCGCAGCGCTGACGGCGAGATGCGTCGCGATCGGAACGTGCAGCGCGATCGCGCCTGCAGCCATGCCCGCGCCGAGCACCGCGCCGATCGACCACACCGCGTGCAGCGAGTTGATGATGGAACGGCCGTAGACCCGTTGCAGACGTAGGCCGTTCGCATTCTGCGCGACGTCCGTGACGGCGTCGCACAGACCGCCTGCGAACAACAGTGCGGCCAGCACAGCGGGCGTGGTGGCCACTCCTGCCGCGAAGACCAGCACTGCGATGCCGATGGTGCAGATCAGCGCCGTGCGGGCGGAGGTCAGCCGACGGATGATCGCCCCTGCGGCCAGGCCCGCGACCAGTGCGCCGACGGGGAAGGCGGCGACGACGATGCCGTACGCCGTATTGCTCAGCGCGAGTTCGGTCTTGAGCTCCGGGAACCGCGGCACCAGGTTGGCGAAGATGGCCCCGTTGGTGAGGAACATCGCGGCGACGGCGACGCGTGCCCGGCGATTGCGGGTCGGTTCGAGCCCGCTGGTCGCCATGGGCGGGACGATACTGTGCGGCCGAGTTACGCGCCCCGGCCCCTTTCCCGGCAAGATTGCGGGCATGACTGAACTGGCCCCGTCGTTGGTCGAACTCGCCCGCCGCTACGGCGTGGCAGCCGGTTACGACGACTGGACCGGTGGCCACCGGCCGGTTGCCGAGTCGACGCTGGTCGCCGTGCTCGGCGCGCTGGGTGTTCGGGCTGCGACCGACGCCGAGCGGGTGACCGCGCTGCTGGCCAACGACCAGGACCGCTGGCGCCGCACCCTGCCCCCGACGGTCGTCACTCAGACGGGTCGGCCGACGTCGTTCTGGGTGCATGTCACCCACGGTGAGCCGGTCGGCGGCTGGATCCGCCTCGAGGACGGCACCGTGCGCACCGGCCTGCGCCAGTTGCAGAACGACACCCCGCCCTACGAACTCGATGGCCGCCGGATCGGCGAGGCGACGTTCGAACTGCCCGCGGACCTGCCCATCGGCTACCACCACCTGCACGTCGACGCAGGAGGGGTCGAGGCGGTCGCCGCGCTCATCGTCTCCCCCGCCGCCACCCCGCTGCCCGCCCAGCTCGGTGGCGGAAGGACGTGGGGACTGGCCACCCAGCTCTACAGTATTCGCTCCGAAAGATCTTGGGGAATCGGCGATCTCACGGATCTGACCGACCTCGCCGTCTGGTCGGCGGCCCGTTACGGCGCCGGCTTCATCCTGGTCAACCCGCTGCACGCCGCGGCGCCGAAGGCGCCGATGGAACCGTCGCCGTACCTGCCGACCTCGCGTCGGTTCGTCAACCCGATGTACCTGCGCGTCGAGGCCATCCCCGAATACGCCTACGTCCGCGCTCGCGGCGACCTGCGCAAGGCGCGGGAGGTCGCGCAGGCACGCGCGAAGAAGTCGACGCTGATCGACCGCGACTCCGTGTGGAAGATCAAGCGGGCAGCGCTGCGGGCCGTCTACCGCGTGAAGCGGTCCGCCGGTCGCGAGCTGGCGTACGCCGCCTACCGCGAGCGCGAGGGCCACAGCCTCGACGACTTCGCCATCTGGTGCGCGCTGGCCGAGAAGTACGGCAACGACTGGCACCGGTGGCCCGAGGAACTTCGCCACCCGGCGAGTGACGCCGTTGCCGCCTTCGCATCGAAGCGCGCCGACGCCGTCGACTTCCACCGCTGGCTGCAGTGGCAGCTCGACGACCAGTTGACGGGCGCGCAGGCCACCGCCATCCAGGCGGGCATGGCGCTGGGCGTCATGCACGATCTCGCCGTCGGCGTCGACCCGAACGGCGCCGACGCGTGGGCGCTGCAGGACGTTCTCACCCTCGGTGTCAGCGTCGGGGCTCCGCCCGACGAGTACAACCAGCTGGGCCAGGACTGGTCGCAGCCGCCGTGGCGCCCCGATCGGTTGATCGAGCAGGGCTACGAGCCGTTCCGCGCGCTGGTCAACGCCGTCCTGCGGCACGCGGGCGGCGTGCGCATCGACCACATCATCGGACTGTTCCGGCTGTGGTGGATTCCGAAGGGCGCCCCGCCGACGGAGGGCACCTACGTCAGCTACGACCACGAGGCGCTGATCGGGATCGTCGCGCTGGAGGCGCAGCGGGCGGGCGCGGTCGTCGTCGGCGAAGATCTCGGCACGGTCGAACCGTGGGCGCGCGACTACCTGCGGGAGCGCGGCCTGCTCGGCACGTCGATCCTGTGGTTCGAGCTGGATCGCGACGGGGATGGTGGCCCGCTGCCTGCGCCCCGGTGGCGGGAGTACTGCCTGTCGTCGGTCACGACGCACGACCTGCCGCCGACTGCCGGATACCTCGCTGGTGAGCACGTCAGAATCCGCGAGGAGCTCGGGCTGCTGACCCGCCCCGCCGAGGAGGAGTTGGCCGACGATCACGCCGAGCAGGCCGCGTGGCTCGCCACGCTGCGGGCGGCCGGGCTGCTCGGCGACGATCCGAACGTCGAGCAGATCGTCAGCGCGCTGTACTCCTATCTCGGCCGGACCCCCTCACGCCTGCTCGCACTCGCGCTTCCGGATGCGGTGGGCGACGTGCGCGCCCAGAATCAACCGGGAACCACCGACGAATACCCAAACTGGCGGGTCAAGCTGGCCGACCCCGACGGCAGGGAGCTGCTGGTCGAGGACGTCGTCACCAACCCGCGAGCGGCGGCTCTCGCCGAGGTGATGCACACTCAGGTAACGCAGGCGCGCGAGTGACCGAAGTTCCTCAAGAGACTGAATTGCGCTATGTTCGCTTTTCCACCGCGACACACGGAGGGCACGTGAAGAAGATTCTTGGGCTGGGAGCCGCCGCGTTCGCCGTTCCCGTCGCCATCGCCTCGGTGGCCCTGTTCAGCCC
>NZ_JBOGDD010000942.1:0-6697 GCF_050701675.1 Mycobacterium sp.
CGGTGCTACTCACGGCGGGACTGGTCGGTCCGCGGGCCGCCGTCGGGCTCGCTGCGGTGGCACTGGTCGCCTTCGTCATCGTGGTCCAACCCTCGGCGAGCGTGCTGCGCGCAGCCGTGATGGGTGCCATCGCCTTGTTCGCGGTCGTCTCGCGAAGGCGACGACAGGCGATACCGGCGCTGTCGGCCTGCGTCCTGGTGCTGATGGTCGCCGCCCCCGAACTCGCGGTCGACGTCGGGTTCGCGTTGTCCGTCTCGGCAACGGCCGGGCTCGTCGTGATCGCGCCCGTGTGGTCGGCTCGGCTCGTCGAGCGTGGTTGGCCCATGCCGTTGGCTGCGGCGGTCAGCGTCGCCGCCGCTGCACACCTGGTCACGGCGCCACTCGTCGCAGGAATATCGGGCACCGTCAGCGTCGTGGCGATCGTCGCGAACCTCGTGGTGGCGGTCGTCATTCCACCTATCACGGTGATCGGTACCGCCGCGGCCGCGCTGACGCCGTTGTGGCCGGCCGCCGCGCAGCTGCTCATCCGGTTCACCGGCCCCGAGCTGTGGTGGCTGGTACACGTCGCACACTGGACATCGGCACTGCCTGGCGCCGTCGTGCCCGTTCCGTCGGGCATGCCCGGCGTGGTGAGCGTGGCAGGCGCAGGGATCGCCTCGGTGCTGCTG
The DNA here is from genome assembly GCF_050701675.1 of Mycobacterium sp. Lineage (GTDB taxonomy): Bacteria > Actinomycetota > Actinomycetes > Mycobacteriales > Mycobacteriaceae > Mycobacterium. The sequence goes on from NZ_JBOGDD010000942.1 coordinate 669, forward strand.
TGGCGGTTCAGGTGGGGACGCCTTGGCCTGGCCGTGGCGGCGATGTGCCTGGTGGCGTGGTCGGTGGCGGGGCAGGGTGTCGATGCGGTCGGTGGGCCGTGACACCATCGGAGCGTGAGCCAACTGCACCTCGTGCTGGGTGATGAAGACCTTCTCGTCGACCGCGCCATCGCCGACGTGTTGCGGGTGGCCCGCAAGCAGGCGGGAACCCACGACGTGCCCGTGGATCGCATGCGTGCGGGCGAGGTCAGTACGAACGAACTCGCGGAGTTGCTCAGCCCGTCGCTGTTCGCCGATGAGCGGGTCGTGGTCCTCGAGGCCGCCGCCGAGGCGGGCAAGGACGCCGTGGCGCTGATCGCCGAGGCTGCCGCGGACCTCCAGCCGGGCACGGTGCTCGTCATCGTGCACTCGGGCGCAGGACGCGCCAAGGCGCTGGCCGATCAGCTGAAGTCGCTCGGCGCCGAGGTGCATCCATGCGAGAAGATCAAAGTCGGCGGGCGAGCGGACTTCGTCCGTCGTGAGTTCCGCACCCTCAAGGTCAAGGTCGGAGACGACACGGTCACCGCGGTGCTCGACGCGGTCGGCTCCGACATCCGCGAACTCGCGGCAGCCTGCTCGCAGCTGGTCGCCGACACCGGCGGCAACGTCGATGCGGCCTCAGTGCGCCGCTATCACGGTGGCAAGGCCGAGGTGAAGGGCTTCGACATCGCCGACATGGCGGTCGCGGGCGACGTTTCTGGTGCCGCCGAGGCGCTGCGCTGGGCGATGATCGGCGGCGAACCGCACGTCGTCCTGGCCGACGCACTGGCCGAAGCGGTTCATGCGATCGCGAGGGTCGGTCCGTTGTCCGGCGATCCCTACCGGCTGGCCGGAGAACTGGGCATGCCGCCGTGGCGGGTGCAGAAGGCGCAGAAGCAGTCGAGGCGATGGTCGCGCGACTCGGTCGCGGAGGCGATGCGCCTGGTGGCCGCGCTGAACGCGGATGTCAAAGGCGCGGCAGCGGATCCCGACTACGCGCTCGAGTCGGCGGTGCGAAGAGTGGCCGAACTGGCCGGAGGCTAGCGAGTCAGAGGCTGTGCAGCGCGCTCGCCAGCGCGGACTTCTTGTTGGCCGCCTGGTTCTTGTGGATGACGCCCTTGCTGGCGGCCTTGTCCAGGCTGCGGCTGGTCGAAACCAGCAACTCGGCTGCCTTGTCCTTCTCACCAGCGTCGATGGCTGCACGGAATCCGCGGACAGCGGTGCGAAGAGCCGACTTCACCGACTGGTTGCGCAGTCGGGCGCGCTCGTTGGTGAGGATGCGCTTCTGCTGCGACTTGATGTTGGCCACGCGTCAGTTCCTTCTAAATGTCAGCTTGGGTTTACCAAAGTTGTTCATGGGCGCCCGACAACGGGCAGCGAGGGTTCAGGTTACCAGCGCCGGGGGTAAATCCCCAATGCGTGCGAAACCGAGGGGCCACTGGCCTGCCGAAACTCGACAGGTGGGGCAGCATGTCACAGGTGAGCCTTCGAACCTTGCCGTCCGAAAATGGTCGATCGTCCCGAAAGGCTGCTTCCTCGAAGAAACGACACGACGGGATATTCGGCGGTTACAACAACGTCGGCGACTATTCGAAGGCGTTCGACGAGATGTTCGACGCCCAGGGCAACGTGCGTGGACCCTACAAGGGCATCTTCGCCGAGCTTGCTCCTTCGGACGCGTCGGAGCTCGCTGCGAGGTCTGAGGCGCTCGGCCGCGCGTTCATCGACCAGGGCATTACGTTCTCTCTGTCCGGGCAGGAGCGACCCTTCCCGTTGGACTTGGTACCCAGGGTGATCTCGGCGGCCGAGTGGTCGCGCCTCGAGCGCGGCATCACCCAGCGCGTAAAGGCCCTCGAGATGTATCTCGACGACATCTACGGCGAGCAGGAGATTCTGCGCGACGGAGTGATCCCGCGCCGGCTCATCACGTCGTGCGAGCACTTCCACCGCGAGGCGGCGGGCATCGTGCCGCCCAACGGCGTTCGCATCCACGTCGCGGGCATCGATCTGGTGCGTGACGGGCAGGGCACCTTCCGGGTTCTGGAGGACAATCTGCGCTCGCCGTCGGGGGTGTCGTACGTGATGGAGAACCGACGCACCATGGCGAGGGTCTTCCCCAATCTCTTCGCCACTCACCGCGTGCGCTCGGTCGGCGACTATGCGTCGCACCTTCTGCGCGCCCTGCGTAACGCGGCAGCCTCCAACGAGGCCGATCCGACGGTGGTCGTGCTGACGCCGGGCGTCTACAACTCGGCATACTTCGAGCACTCGCTGCTGGCTCGGCAGATGGGCGTCGAACTCGTCGAGGGCCGCGACCTCTTCTGCCGCGACAACACCGTCTACATGCGCACCACCGAGGGCGAGCGTCAGGTCGACGTCGTCTACCGCCGCATCGACGACGAGTTCCTCGACCCCATGCACTTCAAGCCCGACTCCGTACTCGGGGTGGCCGGGATCCTGAATGCCGCACGCGCGGGCAACGTGGTGATCTCCAGTGCGGTGGGCAACGGGGTCGGCGACGACAAGCTCGTCTACACCTACGTCCCGACGATCATCGAGTACTACCTGGGTGAGAAGCCGCTGCTGGCCAACGTGGACACCTTCCGGTGCTGGCTCGACGACGAGCGGGAGGAAGTGCTCGACAGGGTCGACGAACTCGTGATCAAACCCGTCGAGGGATCCGGCGGTTACGGCATCGTCTTCGGGCCGGAGGCATCCGAGAAGGAACTGGCCACCATCACCAAGAAGATCCGCAGCGACCCGCGGGGGTGGATCGCCCAGCCCGTCGTTCAGTTGTCTACGGTGCCAACGCAGATCGACGACAACCTTGCACCGCGACACGTCGATCTTCGGCCCTTCGCGGTCAACGACGGCGACGACGTGTGGGTGCTTCCAGGCGGACTGACGCGGGTGGCGCTGCCGGAGGGGTCGCTGGTGGTGAACTCCAGCCAGGGCGGCGGTTCGAAGGACACCTGGGTGCTCGCGTCCCGCACGTCGGCGGCCGACCGCGAGTTGGCCGCCGCCGAGGTCGTGCGCGTACTGCCCAAGGCGCCCAAGGGCTCCAAGGCCGACAAGAACGGTGACGGCTCCTCGCAGCAGCAACAGTCCCAGGCGATGGGTCCGCAGGATCAGCAGCAGCAGCAACAACAACAGCAACAACAGCAACGGCAGGCGGTGGACTGATGCTGGCCCGCAACGCGGAATCGCTGTACTGGATCGGCCGCTACGTCGAACGGGCCGATGACACCGCCCGAATCCTCGACGTCACCGTGCATCAGCTGCTCGAGGACTCCAGCGTCGACCCCGACCAGGCGTCGCGAACCCTGTTGAAGGTGCTCGGCATCGACCCGCCGGACACCGAGCTCGACCTGTGGTCGCTGACCGACCTCGTCGCCTTCAGCCGCGACACCCAGGGCGGTTGTTCGATCGTCGACTCGATCTCGGCGGCACGTGAGAATGCCCGTGGTGCAAGAGAAGTCACGTCGACCGAGATCTGGGAGTGCCTCAACACGACGTACAACGCGCTACCGGAGCGCGAACGCGCCGCCAAGCGACTCGGGCCTCACGAATTCCTGTCCTACATCGAGGGCCGCGCGGCACAGTTCGCCGGTCTCGCCGACTCCACACTGTCCCGCGACGACGGCTACCGGTTCATGGTGCTCGGACGGGCCATCGAACGCGTCGACATGATCGTGCGCCTGCTGCTGTCCCGCGTCGGCGACAGCGGGTCATCGCCCGCCTGGGTGACCGTGCTGCGGTCGGCAGGCGCGCACGACACCTACCTGCGCACCTACCGGGGCGTGCTGGACGCGGGTCGCGTCGTCGAGTTCATGATGCTCGACCGGCTCTTCCCGCGGTCCATCATGTATTCCCTGAGGCTGGCCGAACACAGCCTCGACGAACTGCACCACCGCAGGCTCAACCGCGTCGGCGCGACCGCCGAGGCGCAGCGCCTACTCGGCCGCGCCAGAAGCGAATTGGAATTCCTGCGACCGGGCGTGCTGCTGGAGTCCCTTGAGGAAACACTCGGCGCGCTGCAGACCACCTGCGCCGACGTCGGTGAGGCCCTTGCGGTGGAGTACTTCTATTCGGCGCCGTGGGTCGCGTGGACCGATGCCGGTCGAAACGGCTCGCTGGTGATCGAAGAAGGAGAGGTCTGACATGTGGCGCATGCGGGTCATCCACGCCACCGGTTACGCGTACAAGTCGCCGGTCACCGCGTCGTTCAACGAGGCCCGGCTGACGCCGCGCTCGGACTCCCGGCAGAACGTGGTGCTCAACCGGGTCGAGACGGTGCCGGCCACCCGGTCCTATCGCTACGTTGACTACTGGGGAACGGCCGTAACGGCTTTCGACCTCCACGCTCCGCACGCTGAACTCGAAGTGACGGCGTCGTCGGTCGTCGAGACCGACAAGGGCGAACTGCCCGAGGAGACGTTGACCTGGGAGGACCTGGCCTCGGCGGCGGTCAAGGACAAGTACGACGAGTACCTAGTGGCGTCGGAGTTCGTCCCGTCCAGCAGGCGGATGACCCGCGTTGGGCAGCGCATCGCCAAGTACAACGATCCGCAGGAGGCGATCGTCGAGGCGGCGAAGTGGGTCCACGCCGAGCTTGCGTACGTGCCGGGTACCACCGGCGTGCACTCATCGGGGCTCGACGCGCTGCGCGAGGGCAAGGGCGTTTGCCAGGACTTCGCCCACCTGACGTTGATTCTGTTGCGCAGCATGGGTATTCCGGCACGCTACGTGTCCGGCTATCTGCATCCGAACGCCAAGGCGAAGGTCGGTGACACCATCGACGGTCAGAGCCATGCGTGGATACAGGCGTGGACGGGTGGCTGGTGGAACTACGACCCCACCAACGACAAGGAGATCACCGAGCAGTACATCAGCGTGGGCGTCGGCCGTGACTATCACGACGTGACCCCGCTCAAGGGCATCTACTCGGGAGAGGGGTCCACCGACCTCGACGTCGTCGTGGAGATCACCCGCCTGGCCTAGCCGTGAGCGCTGGCTTGGTCGACGGGTTCGGTCGACCCGCCCCGCGGCAGCTTGCTCGCCGCGAAGTCCGCCGCTTGATCGGTCAGACCGTCGGCGGCGTACATGCCGTGGGCGCCGTTGTCGCCCCCACCCGGCGAGCAGACCGGGTCATCCTGGATGCACAGGTCGGTCGTCTTCGACGTGTACCGCGAGCCCACGTTGATCGGCGGCGCGCCCGTGTAGATCATCTGCATGAATCCACTCGACGGCTTGCCGAACAACGCGACCGCGGCGACGTGATCGGCCACCGAGGGTGGCATCGGTCCGGTGAGGCCGGGGGGCAGGTTGAACCCCTTGGGGACGGCGTCCTCGGTGAGGTAGGCGGCCACCGCGGCACCCTGCGAGTAGCCGCCGACCACGATCTTCGTATCGGGGCAGCTCGTCGCCGTGTCACGGAGCTTGTTGCCTGCGTCGATCACGCCGTCCGCCGCCGTGGCGAAGTCGAGTGACGCCGGATAGTTCACCGGGTACACGTCGACCGACTTGCCGCCGGTCCTCGCTTGGAGTGCGTCGACGAACGCCTGTCCGGTCGCACCGACGCCGGGCGGCTCGAAGGTGCCCCGCGCGAACACCACCTGTACATCCGGGCAGGCAGCGGCGTACGCCGGGGCGGCAACGACGGCTGAACCCGTCCCCGCCGCCACCACTGACGCCATGATGGCGAACCAACGACTAAGTATCTTCATGTCGACTATCCGATCTCGTGCTCGACGCGGGCCGGCTCCGTTGCTCCCCGATAGACGTCCAGCGTCTACCCAGGTCATTCGCATTGCAAACTAAGCAATTATGGAACCTACTCCGACGGTTGCCAATTCGCATCGCGAGGCGGCGGTGCGAGAGGCCGATCGGACTTGCCGTCCTCGGCAAACGGCTAGCGGGCTCTCGCCTAACTGGCATTGGCAGTACTAGGTGGCGCAGTACGTGCTCGAACGCACGATCCCGGCGATCTGAGTGTTGATGTGAAGCGAACG
>NZ_JBOGDD010000943.1:0-9594 GCF_050701675.1 Mycobacterium sp.
GGTCTGCCCGGCGGCGATGGGTAACGTCACCTGCCCGCTCAAACCGGAATCCATGACGCGCGTTCGTAACGGTGTCCCCGTCGCGGAGCCGACGTGGCAAGCCCACGAACGAGGATGCTGCGCCAAATCCAGCGTAACGGTCACCCTCACCCCGGATCAGTTCAAACGAGCGCAATGGGATCTGGTCCCAGGGAGCTGGGAACACGCGGTGTACTTCGAAGCCGCTCGCGCACTCACCGAACAACGATTCAGCCATCTCAAGTCGGCCCACGTCACGGGTTTGAGACAGCTCACCAGTGGGCCACGACGCGACCCCATGATCAAGCTGATCCTCGCAATGGCCGTCGTTGCCTCCAACCGGGAGAGTCAGTCGAACTTCAATCCTGCGCGGATCAGAGAGGAGTCCATCGACATCCGGATGCGTCAGCTCGCCACCGACCTCGGCTACGAACCCGCCCGCACACCGCCGCGGACCTAGAACCTCCCACACGATGGACCGCGTCACCGAGGCGCGGTCCATCGCCATGTCCGCATCAGAAACAAGTCGGTGGAGTCAAACGATCCATATTCAACGAGCCGCCACAAAACGCCCGCTGCCAGCGGGGACGACCACCATGTCGCATGGCGAGGAGGACCGTTGATGCCGCAAGACGCAGCCGGCGGGAGGCCGGCGCGGCACCACCGGATTCAGCCGCTTGACCGGGCTAAAGTCGGTGGAATACGCGGAAAAAGTCGGTGGAATCAATTCCCGAAACACACCTCTGACCTGGTTTCAAGATCCACACACAATGAGCGGTTCCACGAACCGCAGGCATAAAGGTCACGAACTCGAAAGGGTTCGTGACCTTATGTGTTTGGGTGGGCAGTGCCTCAGTGAACCTCTATGCGGCAGGGCCGCGGGATTTCCAGCGCCAAGCCCCCAACAGATCGTTGCGTGACGCGACGTCGTCTCGATCCGCGAAGTCCACCCTCAGCGTTGTGCGCCACTTGTCGTCGGGGCGCCAACAACCCCTGCGCGCGGCGGGATCCAAGCGCCAACCCCGACGAGCAACCGTTCCACGGCTTGGCCCGTGATTGGCGCCAGCTGCTGTTCCCCACCGCCTCCGATGACATGTTCGCCGACGGCTACGCCCAAGCCGTCGCCTTCGCGCTGCTGTTGGCCCGCACCGAGAACATCGACCTCGAAGCCGCCGGCGCGGTTTATTGTTGTTCGGCCGGGCTGAACGAGGAGTGCAGTGCAATGGACACGATCAAGTACGCGACGTTCTGTGCGGCTGCCGTCGCATCGGTGACCGCTTGCGGAGGAGGCGTCTCGCACGACGTCGCGCCTACTGGCCAGTCGGTCGCTTCCCTTGCCGCCACGAGTGAATCCGCATCCCCTTGCTCGTCGGCGACGGCGGATGTCTTGAAGTCGGCCGCACAACGCCGGTACGGGGAACCCGAGAAATCCTGGCCGTACACCGTCTACAAGGTGCTGTGCTCCGGCGATTGGGCGAAGGCCCTGATCGACCCCATAAGGCCCGTCCCCAACACGAATCCCCCCGGCATCGTGCTGTTCCACCACGACGGCGGCGGTTGGCGCGCAGTGCAACTCGGCAGTGGGTTCGATTGCACCGACGAGGGCGTACCACCGTCGATTGCCGCCGAACTCGAATGCAATGGATGAACGCCGCGGGTGCACGCAGAACACTGCAGAGACGTTAGAGCCCAATGCATTTCGACGATCATGAGCCCTCCTTGGGTTAACTTCATTTCCGTACCGGTAGAACCACGGTGCGGTAACGGAGGAGAAGTCATGGACCGTCCGCAGCTACGGCAAGGTCACGGACTCGGTGAGTTCGTGACCTTCGTGGTTTGAGGGTTGCGACGGTTTCCGATGACGACTCGGCGCAGGAGTGACGGCCGCAGCAGGCGGCTCGGCGGGTCGAGAAGCTGCAGCATGCGCATGAATGCTTCAGTCACGTGGATGTCGTCGGCTGCCGCGGCCATCACCTTGCCCGTAAGCCAGTTGGACAGCCGTTGTGGTGCCGAACGCCAATCGTCGGCGGGAGACACGCAGAAGTCGTTGAATCTGTTGGCCTGCCACACCGGGAGCAGCTTCTTGGCGACGGTGCGGAAGTAGCGCCTGCTCAAGTCCTCGTCGGTCTCGGTTAGGCAGTGGCGCAACACGTTCGCTTGCATGGCGGCTGACGTCATTCCTTGGCCATAGACGGGGTTGAAGCTGCAGACGGCATCGCCGATGACGAGCAGTCCCTTGGGAAACCGATCGAGCTTGTCATAGCGGTGCCACACACTTTCTGGGTAGTGCTGCCCGGACACATCACCCAGTGGCTCCGCCGCGCGTAGCGCTGCGGTCATGCGGGACGGCAACAGTTCTGCGGCGGCCGAGAGCAGGCCGGGAAGGTCAGTGGGCAGTGCACGTCCGGCGACGCCGATCAGCGTGAGGATCACCGTGTCGTCTTCGTAGGCAAACAAGCCGGCGCCCGTGGACCTTTGAATGGTGGGAGCGACCGCGACGGCCTTCTCGGTGAGCAATCCGTGGGGGACTCGAAGGAATTGACTCGCGTAGTTCAACTTCACGGAGTAGCTCTGCTCGGCCGGCTTCGGGTAGCCGCAGGCCTTGAGGAAAGCTGGGGTGCGCGCCGAACGGCCCGTCGCGTCGACCACCAAGTCGGTGTCCAAGACGCGTTCCTGCCTGGTCTCGCGGCTGACGACTCGAACCGCGGTCACGCGGTCAGCGTGGCCGACGATCGGCTCAACGACGTCGTGGCCGTCCAGGAACGTCACGTTCTCGATCGCCTGGACCCGCCGCCGGACGTGGGCCTCCAGCAGCGGCCGACTGACCGAATGCACGACTTGAGGGGTCGCGAACTCCCCATGCTGAACCAGCACGTGTTCGCCGACGCGCATGTAGACCATCGCAGGGTCGTCGATGACGTTGGCGCCGGCAGCGACGAGGTCGTCGAACAAACCGGGAAGCAATTCGCCAAGTACCAACGAACCACGACTCAACAGCTGATGCAGGTGCTTGCCCTGCGGTACACCGCGTCGCTGGATCGCCTTCTCGGGCAGCACATCACGCTCCACCACCGTGATTGACCCATAAAAGTCCGAGAGCACACGGGCGGCGAGCAATCCCGCCATGCTTGCGCCGCAGACCACGGCGTTCTGACCCCGCTGGCTCACCGTTGCCCCCGTCCGTACTCCGATGATCTCATCTTCCCGAGAATGAGCCGCCTAGAACAGGTTCTGGCGAGGCTCGGTCGCGGGCAGGCGCATTTTGAATCCGGTGTGTGAGGCGACGAAGCCCAGGCGTTCGTAGAAGCGGTGCGCGTCGTCGCGCGACCTGTCGCTCGTCAGCTGCACCAGCGTGCAGCCCCGCCGCTGCGCCTCTGCCACCGCCCAGCGCAGCATCGCGCTGCCGAGGCCTTCGCCTCGCTGATCCTCCCGCACCCGGACTGCCTCGATCTGAGCGCGGGTGGCGCCGCGGCGTGCGAGCCCGGGCAGGATGCTCAGCTGCAGCGTTCCCACCACCTCACCGTCGCGGTCGGCCACGACGAGTAGCTCACCCGGGGCGGCATTGATTCGTTCGAAGGCATCGAAGTACGGCGTGAGATCGCCGCCAGGCACGTCACCGCGCTCCTGCGCCACCGCGTCGGAGGTGATGAGCCCGACGAGGGCGGGAACGTCGTCCCGGCTCGCGCGGCGCAGTGTGACCGTTGCGGTGGACAACGCCAGGGTCGCGAGGGTGTCGCTGGTGAAATCGCCTGCCATGGTGCGACATTCTGCGGCATGGATCCGACGCCCGCCCCTCGTGGGACCATCGATTCGTGACGGAACCACCGAACGGACTGCCCAGGTACCGCCTGCTCACCGGGCCCGACGACGAGACGTTCTGCAAGCGTGTGAGCGATGCGCTCGACCTCGGTTACCAGCTCTACGGTGACCCGGCGATCAGCCTCGACGCCGGGCGGGCCGTGGTGGCTCAGGCCGTCGTCTGGCGCGACACCTCCCGGTACGTCTGAGCGCTAGTCGTCGCCGGCGGCGACGAGCGAGCGCAGATGCACCGTGGGGTTGTCGCGCTGGAAGCCCTCGAGGCGCCACTTCGTGGAGAAGAGCACGAGGATCACGCCGTCGCTCCGCGTGAAGACCTCCACCGACGGCTGGCGCTGAAGGAACTCGACGTCGTCGGCCTCGGCGACGCGGGCGACGGTGTAGGGCAGTGGCTCCAGCTGGATGGGCGCGCTGAGTTCTCCCGCCATCCGGTGGGTGGCGACTTCGAACTGCATCGGCCCGACCGCGGCGAAGACGGGTGCTTGGTCACCGCGGCGGTCCGAGCGCAGAACCTGAACGACGCCCTCTTGCTCCATCTGCGCGATGCCCTTGCGGAACTGCTTGTGCTTGCTGGGATCCGTGCCGCGGGCGACGGCGAAGTGTTCGGGGGAGAAGCTGGGGATGGGTGGGTACTGCACGGGGATGTCGCGGTAGAGCGTGTCACCGGGGCGCAGCGCGGCGGCGTTCGCGAGCCCGATGACGTCACCCGGCCACGCGGTGTCGAGCGTCGAGCGCTGTTGGCCGAACACCGACTGCGCGTACTTGGTGACGAACGGCTTGCCCGTGGTGGCGTGGGTGAGGACCTCGCCGCGCTCGAACGTGCCGGAGCAGACGCGTGCATACGCGATGCGGTCGCGGTGGGCGGAGTCCATGCCTGCCTGAACCTTGAACACGAATGCGCTGAAGGGCGAGTCGGCGGGGCGCCGATGGCCTTCGACGTCGAGCTGCCCGTTGGGCGAAGGGGCGAGCTGCACCAGCACGTCGAGCAGCTGGTTGACGCCGAAGTTCAAGGCGGCCGAGGTAAAGAGCAGGGGGGTCGTCTCGCAGCCCAGGAACGTCTCCCGGTCGTAGTCCGAGCCATCGGCGGCCAGCAGCTCGGACTCTTCGACCGCGTTGTCCCAGTCGATGCCCGCGGCGTCGTGCGCATCTCCGGGAGCGATGTGCTCCTCGGGGGCGGCCTTGGCGCCACCCGCCGTGCGGGTGAATCGGATGAAGTTTCCGGTGCGCCGGTCGAGAACGCCCTTGAAGTCCCCGGCGATGCCGACGGGCCAGGTCAACGGGGTGGGCCGGAGACCGATTCTGGCGTGGATCTCGTCAAGCAACTCCAGGGCGTCGCGCCCTGGGCGGTCCCACTTGTTGATGACCGTGATGATCGGGATGCGGCGGAGTCGGCAGACCTCGAAGAGTTTGAGCGTCTGAGGTTCCAGACCCTTCGCGGCGTCGATGAGCATCACCGCGCAGTCGACGGCGGTGAGTACGCGGTAGGTGTCCTCGGAGAAGTCGGCGTGTCCCGGGGTGTCGAGCAGGTTGATGACGCAGTCCTGGCCTGCGGTGGAGTAGGGGAACTGCAATGCGGTCGACGTGATCGAGATGCCGCGCGCCTTCTCCATGTCCATCCAGTCCGACACGGTGGCGCGGCGCCCGGACTTGCCGTGGATGGCGCCTGCCTCGGTGATGACGTTGGCGTGCAGAACCAGCGCCTCGGTCAGCGTCGACTTGCCTGCGTCGGGATGGCTGATGACGGCGAAGGTTCTGCGCCGTCGCGCTTCGGCGGTGATGCGGTCTGCCGCCCGCCCGTCGGCGGCCGTCATGACACTGGGGGCGTTATCGGTCATTGCGCCCTCGATGGTATTGGGCGGACGCGGCAATCGATAAATCGTCTCGGCCGGCACGGATCGACCCCAGGCATCTCAGCGCTGAGTGTCCGCTGGCCGAAAGTTGAGAGTTGCCTGGGCATCGGGTCGCAGCCCTGTCGGCTGGGGGAGCGGCAAGCCTAACCTAACTCCCGGTTCGACTGACGGGAGAGACGTGCAGGGCATTTTCGTTGGCACGTTTCTCATCGGTTTGCGTGAAGGTCTCGAAGCCACCCTCATCGTCAGCATCATCGGCGCCTTCCTGACCAGGAATGACAAGCCCGTTCGGCCGATGTTCATCGGGGTAGGCCTGGCCGTCGCGATCAGCGTCGCCGTCGGGGTGGGTCTGGAGATCCTGTCCGCCGCACTGCCCCAGCGGCAGCAGGAGATGCTGGAGACGGTCATCGGCGCCATCGCCGTGGTCTTCGTGACCACGATGATCCTCTGGATGAACCGCAACGCCTCATCCATGAAGGGCGAGTTGGAGCGCGAAGCAGCTCACGCGATCAACGACGGCGGCACCCTCGCACTCGCCGTCATGGCCTTCCTCGCCGTGCTCAAGGAAGGATTCGAGACCGCGGTCTTCCTGCTCGCGGCCGCCCAGGCATCCCAGGGCAATCGGTGGTTCGCCGTCCTTGGCGGTGGGGCGGGCATCGCCGCGGCGGTCGCCATCGGCGTCGGGATCTACTTCGGAAGCCTCAAGCTCAATCTGGGCCGGTTCTTCCGCATCACCGGAATCTTCCTGGTCTTCATCGCCGCCGGCCTGGTGATGAGCAGCCTCCGGACGGCGCACGAGGCCGGCTGGATCACGATCGGCCAGCTCCGCGTGCTCGATCTCTCCTCCTGGATGCCGACGAATTCCGTTGTGGGCGCTGTGATCACGGGAATGTTCGGCATTCCCACCGACCCACGCCTGATCGAGGTGCTCGGCTGGCTGCTGTACGCCGTCCCGGTCCTGATCGTGTTCGGATGGCCCGCCCGACTGGCGCCCGGCACCGTGTGGAAGCGGCGCATCATGGCGGGCATCGCGGTGGCACTCGCCGCCGCTGCGGCGGCCATGGCGGTCTTCATCCCGGATGCAGGCGCAGCGTCGCCGGGGCCGACGAGGACGGTCGCGACGGCGGAGGGCGGGAGCGTCACCGCCACCCTGCGGGCCGACGGCGCCGCCCGTGTTCTGGTGATCGACACGGCCGACGGCAAGGAACAGCGGGTGCCGCTCAGCGCGGCAGGCCAGCAGACGGTTGCCGGACTCGACGTCGACGTCTGGCAGGCGACGGCAACGGCCGACCCCGGGCTGACCACCACTCCGATCGGCCTCGGGCAGCTCGCGACCCTGACCGGCGGACGTCTGCCGGTCGGCCTGGGTACCGCGCGCACGCCGGGACCGTTCGACGCGCAGTGGAGCGCCCGCACCGTCTACACCGTGCTCGCCAACGGTGACGACGTCGTCGCGGCCGAGGCGGCCAGCACCCGCGTGGCGACGCTCGACGGCGGGGGACTGACCGGTCCAAAGACCGTCAGCCTCGGCGGACTCGCCACCGACTGGGCGACCGCCACCGGCGACGACCAGGCGATCGCGAGTGGGATCGCCCAGTCCGCCATGGACCGAACCGAGCGAACGCTGTGGACGGTATGGCTGCCAACGGTTCTGGCGATCTCGGCCATCTTCGTCGTCGTCGCCGCGGTGCGCACGAACCGCAGATCATCGAAGAACGAAAGGGAACCACTGAAACATGGCCACCAAGGTGAATCACCTACCCGCGACGAGATCCGTGTCCCATAGGGTCCTGCTGACCGTACCGGCCCTGGCCGCCGCGGCCGCTCTCACCGTCAGTGCGTGTGGCTCCAGCACCGATGCCGCCAAGAGCTCGGCGAGCAGCACTGCCACCAGTGCCGCGAACGGGGTGAACACGGTGAGCGTGACGTTGGCGAACGACGGTGGGAAGGACGGCTGCTCGCTGGACAACAAGAGCGTGCCCGCGGGCCCGGTGACCTTCAAGGTGACCAACAGCAGCGCGCCAGGCATCACCGAGATGGAACTGCTCAAGGATCAGCGCATCGTCGGCGAGAAGGAGAACCTGGCTCCCGGGCTCGATCCCGTGTCGTTCACGGTCACCCTCGACGGCGGCCAGTACAAGGTGTACTGCCCTGGCGCAGGAACCGAGTACCTCGATCTCGACGTCACCGGCCAGGCCGCTGCCGCTCCCACGGGCACGGTGCCGACGATCCTGAGTCAGGGCACCAAGGACTACTCGGCCTACGTGGTCGATCAGGTCAACCAGCTCGACACCGCCGTCAAGGCACTCGACGCGGCCGTGCAGTCGGGCAACGTGGATGCCGCCAAGGCGGCCTATGCGAAGGCCCGGCCGTTCTACGAGCGGGCCGAGTCCAGCGTCGAGGGTTTCGTCCTGCCCGGTTTCGCGGTCGACGACAACGCAGGAAACCTCGACTACCTCGTCGACATGCGGGAGTCGACGCCGGTCGACGAGAAGGTCGGCTGGAAGGGTTTCCACGCCGTCGAGCGAGATCTGTACCAGGGCAACGCCATTACCCCGGCCACCAAGGCGTTGAGCACCGAACTGGTCGGCAACGTCGGCAAGTTGGTGACCGTCGTCGCGCCCCTGCAGTTCAAGCCGGAGGACCTGGCGAACGGCGCGGCCGACCTGATCGAAGAGGTGCAGAACACCAAGATCACCGGCGAGGAGGAGGGTTTCAGCCACATCGACCTCGTCGACTTCGCCGGAAACGTCGAGGGCGCACAACAGGCCTACGCGTCGCTGCGACCCGGTCTGCAGAAGATCGACCCCGCGCTGGTCACCACGCTCGACCAGCAGTTCCAGACCGTGCTCACCACACTCGACGGGTACCGGGACGCCTCGGCCCCCGGCGGCTACAGGGTGTGGACAGCGCAACTGCGTGGCACCGACGCTCCCAAGCTGACGGCCGTCATCCAGCCACTGCACGAGAGCCTCGCCACCGTCGCCCAGAAGGTGGTCTCGGCCACCTGATGTCGAGTGACGGGCAACCGCCCGCGGACCAGGACACCCCCGGCGAACCCACGCCGGGGGTGTCCCGGCGCGGAATGCTCTCGGGCGCACTGCTCGCAGGACTCGGTGGCGCGGCCATCGGCGCTGCGGGTGGCGGTTCGGCGGCGTGGGCGCTGGCGTCAGACACGACCGCCCCGACGGCTCCGGGAGACTCGGTCGATCTGAGTCGCAGCTACCCGTTCTACGGGCCGGGCCATCAGGCCGGGGTCGCCACGGAACCGCAGCGGCACAGCGTCTTCATGACGTTCCGCCTCGCCGACACGGCTTCCAAGACCTCGCTGCAGACGCTGCTGGCGCGCTGGTCGGCGGCGGCAGCCGTTCTGCAACAGGGCAAGCCGGTCGGTTCGATCGAACCCGACCGCGACGTGGCCCCGCCCACGGACACCGGCGAGGCGTTCGGCCTCAGTCCCGCCAGCCTCACCGTCACGATCGGCCTTGGCCCGTCGCTCTTCGACGGCCGGTTTGGTCTCGGGCCTCACAAGCCGGCGATCTTCTCGGCGCTGCCGACCCTGAACGGTGACACGCTGGATCCGAAGTTCACCGGCGGTGAGCTCTCGGTCCAGGCGTGCGCCGACGATCCGCAGGTCTGCTATCACGCCGTGCGCAACTTGGCGCGGATGGGCCGCAACGTCGTCGCGCCGTTCTGGGCGGTGTTGGGGTTCGGTCGCGCGTCCGCGGGGCCCGGACAGCAGACGCCACGAAACCTGATGGGGTTCAAGGACGGAACGCGCAACGTCGAGACCGACGACCAGTATTCGCGGTACGTCTGGGTCCACAATGGCGACCAGCGGTGGATGGAGGGCGGCACCTACCAGGTGGTGCGCAAGATCCGCATGCTGCTGGAGACGTGGGACACCGAT
>NZ_JBOGDD010000944.1:0-12809 GCF_050701675.1 Mycobacterium sp.
CTCTACACCTGCCTCGAGGAAGCAGCACCGTACGACGAACGGGAGCAGATGTCCCTCACCGAATTCGAGGACAGCATCCGTCGCGTGCTCGGGGTCGACATCCCGTTGAGTGAGCCAACTCGGTTGACGCGCTTCACCTATGGCGCCCGGCAGGCCGATCACTACCGCGCCGGACGGGTCCTGGTGGCAGGCGATGCGGCCCACCAGTTCCCGTCGGGGGGCGTCGCGGTCAACGCGGGCATGCTCGACACCGTCAACCTGGCCTGGAAGCTGGCCGCCGAGATTCACGGGTGGGCGCCCGATGGCCTGCTGGACACGTACCACGACGAGCGCCACTTCGCCGGTGCGCGAACGTTGTTGCACACCCAGGCGCAGGTGGCCCTGCGGCGCGGACTCGACCCGGCCGCCGACGCGCTTCGGGAGGTCTTCTCCGAACTGCTCGCCGATGAGCAGGCACAGCGCCGCGTCGGGGCGTTCATCGCAGGCACCGACGTCCGCTATCCGATGCCGGGTCCCAATCCACATCCCTTGGCAGGCACTTTCGCACCCGACCTCGGGTTCGACCTTCGCGCCGCACGACCCGTGTTCCTCGACCTCGCCGACCGAAGCGACCTTCGCGAGGTGGCCGGAGACTGGCGGCACCGCGTCGACATCCGCGCCGCAAGGCCCGAAGGTCGACCCGCCGACGCGCTCCTGATCCGCCCCGATGCCAACATCGCCTGGGCCGCAACGGTCGACGAGCCCATCGACGCCGCCGCGCCCACACTGCGCGACGCGCTCTCCGCGTGGTTCGGCGCGCCGTTGACGGCGCTCAGTCGAACGTGATCACGGCGCGGCCAACGACGTCGCCGCGGGCCAACTCGTCAAGGTTGCGCGATGAGTATTGCCGGTCCATTCGGTCGATACCTCGAAGACACCCATCACCACGAGGAGATCCGCATGACCACGTCCCCCCTACCCACGGTGGTCGACCAGGACACCTGGCGCGCCGCACTCGACGAGCTCCGCGCCCGAGAGAAGGCCGCCACCCGAGAACTCGATGCGATCGCCGCGCAGCGCCGCAGACTGCCGATGGTCGAGATGCCGGATTACACCCTGACCGGACCGGACGGTCCCCTCAAGCTGGCCGACGTCTTCGACGGTCGCCGCCAGCTCATCGTCTACAACCACATGTGGTTCGACGACGCCGAGTGGCAATGCGGCGGCTGCACGGGGTTCACGTCGCAGTTCACCCGGCTGGACTTCCTGGACGCCTACGACGCCCGCTTCGTCATCGTGACCAACGGCCCGATCGACCAGGCGCTGGCGTACAAGGCAAGGGTCGGCAACAAGATGGACTGGTACTCGTCGTCGGAGAGCAGCTTCGGCGCCGACGTCGGGGCCGCCCCCGGCACCGGCTTCGCAGTCAACGTGTTCCTCCGTGACGGGAACACCGTGTACCGCACGTGGCACACCGACGGCCGCGGCACCGAACAGCTGAGCCACACCTTCGCGTTGGTCGACCTCCTCCCGTGGGGCCGCCAGGAGGAATGGCAGGACTCTCCCGAGGGCTGGCCGAAGGCGCCGACGTACTCCAAGTGGCTCGACTCGCCTGACGTCGCCCGGCTCTACGGCGGCTAATGCAACGGGATGTCTTGCCCCCATTCGGATTCCGGGCGCGGACCGAAGTACCGGCGGTCGGTCTCGTCGATGGAGAGGTCGTTGATGCTGGCCTCGCGTCGGCGCATCAGGCCGCGCTCGTCGAACTCCCAGAGCTCGTTGCCGTAGCTGCGGTGCCACTGGCCCGCGGCGTCGTGCCACTCGTACTGGAAGCGCACCGCCATCCGGTTCTCGCGAAAGCCCCAGAGACTCTTGCGCAGGACGTAGTCGAGCTCCCTCTCCCACTTCGCGGTGAGGAATTCGACGATTGCCGTTCGGCCCGTGATGAACTGGTCGCGATTGCGCCACACCGAGTCCTCGGTGTAGGCCAGGCTGACCCGCTGCGGGTCACGTGTGTTCCACGCGTCCTCGGCAGCTTGGACCTTGACGATCGCGCTCTCGAGGTCGAAGGGCGGAAACGGCGGTTTGGCTTCGCTTGTCTGGGAGGTCACGGGACCGTCCTTCCGTGTCTGTGTCTGTGAGCAGTCCGCAGATTGCCAGCGGATGATGGCCATCATGACGCAGAAACTTGACGGCACGGTGGCATTGGTGACGGGTGCGAGCAGTGGCATCGGCGAGGCGACGGCCGTTGCCCTTGCCGCCGAGGGCGCGACCGTCGCACTGCTGGCCCGGCGAAGGGATCGGCTCGACGACCTCACCTCTCGCATCGAATCCGCAGGCGGCACGGCGATTGCCGTCGAGGCCGACGTCTCCGACCAATCCCAAGCCACGGCGGCGGTCGAGCGCGTGATCTCAGAGCTCGGCAGGCTCGACACCGTTGTCAACAACGCCGGCCTGATGCTGATCGGTCCGGCCGCCGAGGCCGACCCGGCCGACTGGGACAAGATGCTGTCGGTCAACGTCCAGGGCCTGCTCTACGTGACGCGCGCCGCCCTGCCGCACCTCATCGCGGCCGCCGTGGACTCGCCGCGCGGTGTCGCCGACGTGGTCAACATCAGCTCGACCGCAGGCCGCGTCGCGCGACCGGGTACCGCCGTCTACGCGTTGACGAAGTTCGGCGTCGGCGCGTTCTCGGAGGCCGTCCGCCAAGAGGTGCTCGGCAAGCGGGTCCGCGTCGGCCTCGTCGAGCCGGGCACGGTGCAGACCGAGATCACGAACCAGCTGCCCGCCGCCGACCGCGAGGCCATTGAGCAGCGCAGCCCGGGCATGGTGAAGCTCGAGCCCGAGGACATCGCCGACGCCGTGACCTACATGGTGACGCGCGACCGTCGCGTCGCCGTCAACGAGATCCTGGTCAGGGCGGCCGAACAGACCTGGTAGCGAGCCGGATTCGGCCCCGAGTGTCAGTCCACGTACTCGACGGTGCCGTCCTCGAGAACGACGCGCAGGTTCGACCCGTCCGCCTCAGCCGCCTCGGTGCGGAACACCGCATGTCCTGGCTCGGTGCGCCAGACCGACGTCGTCAGCGTCTCGCCGGGGAACACCGGCGAGGTGAACCGCGCGCCCACGGCCTTGATCTTCGTCGCGTCATTACCGCCGAGCTCGGCCACCAGCACGCGCCCGGCCACCCCGTAGGTGCACAGTCCGTGCAGGATCGGCTTCGGGAAGCCGGCGAGATTCTGCGCGAACCAGGGGTCGCTGTGCAGCGGGTTGCGGTCGCCCGACAGCCGGTAGATGAGCGGCTGGTCCTCGGTGGTGGGCAGCGCCACCTTCGCGTCGGGTTCACGGTCGGGAATCTGCGGTGCGACGGGCCGCTCCCCCGGCTGCCCGCCGAAGCCGCCCTCGCCGCGGATGACCGCGGTCGAGACCGACTCCGCGACGACCTCACCGGTGTCCGGATCGGTGCCGGTGCCCTTGAAGACCAGGATGGCGTTCTTGCCCTCACCCTTGTCCTGGATGTCGACGACCTCCGAATGCACGTTCAGCCTTCCCGACGGTGGCAACGGAGCATGCAGGCGAATCTGTTGCGAACCATGCAGCAGCATGCCGAAGTTGAAGCTGCCGACCTCACCGACCGCACCCCACGCGGGGCATGCGATGACGGCGTAGGTCGGGAGCACCTGCTGGGAGATGTCGTGACTGTTCTCGGTCGTGAATGCCAGATCCTTGGTGCCTGCGCCGACGCCGAGTGCGTACAACAGGGTGTCGCGTTCGGTCCATTCGAACGGCTGCGGCGCGGTCTTGGCACCGATGGCGTCGGGGTTGATCGGCATGCATTCTCCTTTGAAGGCGTTGGCGGCTCAGTTCGGACGATAGCGCGACCGGTCACCCACGAACCGCCCGCAGTGGCTGTGGGTCACTGGCTGGGCGGGCCCAAGCCGGACGCGTAGCTCTCCTTGACGACTTCGAGGTGCGCCCAGCTCTCGACGCCGTTGACCCCTGGCATCGCCCGCACGATGTCGAGCAGCTCGACCAGCTGCGCCGCGGAGAACGCCCGCACCGTCACCAGCACGTCGAAACGCCCGAGGGTGCGAGCGACGAAGATCACCGACGGCATGGCCGCGACCTGTTCGACGACTTCGCGGTGATCACCGGCCAGGCGCACTCCCAACCCCATCGCACGCTGCCGATCCCGCCCGGAATGCCGCACCACCGCGCCGACCCGGACAACCCGTGCTTCGATCAGCCGGACCACCCGCCGCCGCACGCCGGCAGGTGAGAGTCCGACGCCCCTGGCGAGGTCGACGTAGGAGACCCGACCGTCCTCTTGCAGGGCGCGCAGCAGTGCCAGATCGGTCGCGTCGACCTCGGTGCACACGTCGCCGACGGGCCCCACCACGTCGCGAACCACCTCGACGTACGTGAGCGTGTCGACACCCGACACGCCGTCGAGCGCCCTCAGCTCGGAGATCGCGGCGTCGATGTCACGGGCGGAGGCGGCCCGCACCTCGGCTACCAGCCCGTGGCGTCCGCTGGTGAGTGACAGGAACGGGACATCCTCGCGGCGGGCGATGACGGCGGCCAACGGCCTGGCCCGGCCATGGACGGAAAGGCCGACATAAGCCAGTACGCCTCTGCCGATCACCGCGGGGTGAACGACCCCGCGGACCACCACCTGGCCGGTGGCGAGGAGGCGCTGCACGCGGATTGCCACCGACGACCGCGACAAGCCGGTGATGCGGGCGATCTCGCGGTGCGTCAGCCGCCCATCGACCTCGAGTAGTTCCACGATCGCGTCGTCTACCTCGTCCAAGGCCGCCCTCCGGTCAAGATCGGTGGAAACAATCTTCACCCAACTCAGGCGACATAAAAGTCAAATTGATGCCCAAATATGGATGGTTGTGTACCGATGGTGCCTAATTTGCCGACACTTCGTGATCGAAACCACCATTACACGAATTGAACTGCTTGCGAGGCGTTTTTCGCAGTCGTATGGTGACGCACACCACATCCACAGGATCGGCGTTGCGTCACGAGGAAGAGACCCATGGCTGAACGAGTTCGAAACGGCGGGGATGTCGTCGTTGAAACGCTTGCTGCGCTGAATGTTTCACATGTATTCGGCATCCCCGGACAACACGCGCTCGGTTTGTTCGATGCGATCCGGCGAAGCAACCTGACGTTCGTGAGTTCGCGCGTCGAGAACAATTCGGCCTTCGGTGCCGACGGCTACGCGCGCGTCACCGGCGAGGTCGGTGTGCTGTTCCTGTCCACCGGGCCTGGCGCGCTGACGGCGCTGGGGGCACTGCAGGAGGCATATGCGACCGGTGTGCCACTTGTGGTGATCACCAGCCAGGTGCCCCGGTCCGGACTCGGCCTGCGCAAGGGCATGCTGCATCAGCTGGATGATCAGCAGCGCAGCGCCACCAATGTCACCAAGAGCACCGCCGTCGTCCACGAGGCTGCCGAGATCCCCAGCCTGCTGGCCGACGCGTGGGCGCTGGCTCAGTCGGCACCCGCAGGCCCGACCTGGGTCGAGATACCGCAGGACGTCCTGCTCGAAGCCACCCACGTGCCACCGGTCGGATCGGTGATCGCCGACGTCGCCGAGCGCCCCGCCCGAGCCGAACTGATCGACGAAGCGGCGGCGATGCTCACCGCCGCGAAGAATCCGGTCATCCTCGCCGGCGGCGGTGTCCGCCGTTCCGTTGGCGGGCCCGAGGCACTCGTCACCCTCGCCGAGCTGCTGGACGCACCGGTCGTGTCGACCGTCGGCGGCAAGGGCGCCATTGCATTCGACCATCCGCTGTCCGCCGCGTCGTGGATCGAGGACGGGTTCACCACCGAACTGCTGGAGAACGCCGACGTCCTGCTCGCCGTCGGCACCGCGATCGGCGAGGTGACGAGCAACTACTTCACGTTTCGGCCGCGGGGCCGGCTCGTCCACGTCGATGCCGAGCCGCGGGTGCTGGAGGCCAACCATCCCGGCCTGAGCATTCACGCCGACGCGGCGCTCGCATTGCAGGCGATCGCCAAGCTGGTGCCCGCCCGTAGTGCAGCGTCGGGCGCCCGAATCGCCGCCGAGCTGCGAAACACCGTGGAGCACAGGCTGGCCCAACAAGACCTCGCCCACGAGCTGATGCTCGTCGACGATCTCCGCGCCGCCGTCCCAGCGTCGGCCCACACGTTCTGGGACATGACGATCGCCGGATACTGGGCGTGGTCGGCGTGGAATCCGCTCGACGGCGGCTTCCACTCCGCGCAGGGCTCTGGCGGACTCGGATTCGCCTATCCGGCAGCGCTGGCCGCGGCGATCGGTTCGGGGACCCGCACGTTCGCGGTGTCCGGTGACGGCGGAGCGATGTACTCGATCGCCGAGCTGGCCACCGCCCGCCAGCACGATGCCGACGTCACCTGGCTGATCGTCGACGACGGCGGCTACGGAATCCTGCGCGAGTACATGACAGCGGAGTTCGGCCAGGCGACCGCCACCGAACTCACCCGACCTGACTTCGTCGCCCTGGCAAGTAGTTTCGGCGTCCCGGCTTACCTAGCGTCGCTGGACGACGTGGGTGAGATCGTCTCGAGGACGTTTGCCGAGTCCGGACCTTCGGTCGTCGTGCTGCCCACAGTATTGCGCATGTTCGCACCCACCCATCAGTCGTCAGTACCCGAATAGAAGGCACCACAATGGACCGCTCAATCGACGTCGCCATCGTCATCGTCTACCTCGCCGCCATGTTGGCATTCGGCTTCTGGGGCAAGACCAGGACCAAGAACTCCGCCGACTTCCTGGTCGCAGGCCGACGTCTCGGACCCGCGCTGTACACCGGCACCATGGCCGCGGTGGTACTCGGCGGCGCGTCCACCGTGGGCGGCGTGGGCCTGGGCTTCAAGTACGGCATCTCGGGCATGTGGCTGGTCGTGGCGATCGCCGTCGGTCTGCTGCTTCTCAGCGTCGCGTTCGCGGGACGCATCCAGCGACTGCGCGTGTATACCGTCGCGCAGATGCTCAGGCTCCGGTACGGCATCGACGCGACGTCGTCATCCGGGATCGTCATGGTGGCCTACACGTTGATGCTGTCGGTGACGTCGACGATCGCCTACGCGACGGTGTTCAACGTGTTGTTCGGCACCAGTCGGACGGTGTCGGTCATCATCGGCGGCGCGATCGTGATGCTGTACTCCTCGATCGGCGGCATGTGGTCGATCACGCTGACCGACATGGTTCAGTTCGTGCTCAAGACGATTGGCGTGTTCTTCCTGCTGTTGCCGTTCACCTGGCACGAGGCAGGCGGGCTGGACGGCATCAGGGAGCGCGCGAACGGCGCAATGTTCGACCTCGGCGCCATCGGCACCGAGACGATCATCACGTTCTTCGTCGTCTACAGCTTCGGCATGCTGATCGGCCAGGACATCTGGCAGCGCGTGTTCACCGCGCGGTCGCCGAAGGTCGCGAAATGGGGCGGCACCGCCGCAGGGATCTACTGCCTGTTCTACGGCGTCGCCGGTGCCCTCATCGGGATGGCCGCCTCGACGTTCCTTCCCGGTGTCGAGGCCAAGGACGACGTGTACGCACTCATCGCGGAGACGATCCTGCCGGTGGGCGTCAGCGGGATCGTGCTGGCCGCAGCCGTCGCCGCGATGATGTCGACCGCGTCGGGAGCTCTGATCGCGACGGCCACCGTCGCACGGACCGACGTGAAGCCGCTGCTGCAGCGACTCGTCGGCCGCACACCAGGAGCCGAGGAGGAGGACGCCGAGCGCGACGTGCACTCGGATCGTCTCTACGTGGTCGTGCTCGGCATTGCCGTGATCGTGATCGCCGCGCTGCTCAACGACGTGGTGGGAGCCCTGACGATTGCCTACGACATCCTGGTCGGCGGCCTGCTGGTATCGATCCTCGGCGGCTTTCTGTGGAAGCGCGCCACCGGAACCGGCGCCCTGTGCGCGATGGCCCTTGGCACGGTGGTGACGCTGGGATCGATGGCCGTCTTCGGTGTGCTCGCCAACGAGCCGATCTACTTCGGGCTGGCCGCCAGCCTCGTCGCCTACGTCGTCGCCAGTCTTCTCACTCCACGCACGCCGTCGGACGTCCTGGCCGTGTGGGACGACCGGCTCGCCGGGCGCGACGTCGCCGACGCCCAGATGAACAGCACTCCGTAACCCGCCGGACCCCGCAACCCGATCGGGTCACACCCTGTTGACCTACGGCGGGACAGGGGTGACCATGACTCGCATGCGCTATGTCGTTACCGGCGGTACCGGGTTCATTGGCAGCCGTGTCGTGTCCGCCCTCGTCTCCCGCTCCGACGATCCCGAAGTGTGGATTCTGGTGCGCCGGGAGTCCCTGTCGCGGTTCGAACACCTCGCCCGCCAGTGGGGCGACAGGGTGAAACCGCTGGTCGGTGATCTCACCGCACCGGGCCTGGGTCTCGCCGACGAGACGCTCGCCGAACTCGGCAGCGTCGACCACGTGGTGCACTGCGGAGCGGTCTACGACGTCACCGCGGACGACGACGCTCAGCGCGCCGCCAACGTCGACGGCACCAGGGCCGTCATCGACCTTGCCCTGCGGATGGACGCGACGCTTCACCACGTGTCGTCCATCGCCGTGGCGGGCACGTTTCCCGGCGAGTACACCGAGGAGGACTTCGACGTCGCGCAGGACCTGCCGACGCCGTACCACCAGACGAAGTTCGAAGCCGAGATGCTGGTGCGCGCCGCGCAGGGACTGCGTATGCGCATCTACCGACCCGCCGTCGTGGTCGGAGACTCCCGGACCGGCGAAATGGACAAGGTGGACGGTCCGTACTACTTCTTCGGCCTCCTGGCGAAACTGGCCGTGCTGCCCAAGTTCACCCCGATGATGCTGCCCGACACCGGCCGCACCAACATCGTGCCGGTGGACTACGTGGCGGATGCTCTCGTCGCGCTGGTCCATTCCCCAGGGCGCGACGGCCAGACGTTCCACCTCACCGCACCGAAGTCGATTGGCCTCAAACACATCTACCGCGGCGTGGCGCGCGAAGCCGGACTGCCGGACTTGCGTGCCGCCCTGCCAGGGTCGATTGCGACACCGTTCCTGAAGGCGACGGGACGCGCGAAGATCCTGCGCAACATGGCCGTCACCCAGCTCGGCATCCCCGCCGAGATCCTCGACGTCGTGGACCTCGCCCCGACGTTCACCTCGGAGAACACAGAAGAAGCGTTGCGGGGCAGCGGGATACACGTCCCGGAGTTCTCGACGTACGCTCCGAAGCTGTGGCGGTACTGGGCCGAGCACCTCGACCCCGACCGAGCGCGCCGCGACGATCCCGCGGGCCCGCTGGTGGGCCGCCACGTCATCATCACGGGCGCCTCCAGCGGCATCGGCAGGGCATCGGCGATCGCGGTGGCCGAACGCGGCGCACGCGTGTTCGCGTTGGCGCGCAACGCAGAAGCACTCGACGACCTCATCGGCGAGATCCGCGAATCCGGCGGTGACGCCTACGCCTTCACGTGCGACGTCACCGACTCGGCATCGGTCGACCACACCGTCAAGGACATCCTCGGCCAGTTCGGCCACGTCGACTATCTGGTGAACAACGCAGGCCGCTCGATTCGCCGGTCGGTATCGGCGTCGACCGACCGGCTCCACGACTACGAACGCGTCATGGCGGTCAACTACTTCGGCTCGGTGCGGATGGTGCTGGCACTGCTGCCGCACTGGCGCGAGCGCCACTTCGGACACGTCGTGAACGTGTCGAGCGCGGGCGTACAGGCCAGGAGCCCGAAGTACAGCGCCTACATACCGAGTAAGGCTGCGCTCGATGCGTTCGCCGAAGTGGTTGGCACCGAGACCCTTTCGGAGCACATCACGTTCACCAGCATCCACATGCCATTGGTCGAGACGCCGATGATCGCCCCGTCGCGCAGACTCAACCCGACGCCCGCGATCTCCGCTGAACACGCCGCCGCGATGGTGGTGCGCGGCCTGGTGGACAAGCCGGCACGGATCGACACTCCGGTCGGCACATTGGCCGACGTCGGGATGTACTTCACGCCGAAGCTGTCCCGCCGAGTGCTGCATCAGGTCTACCTCGGCTATCCGGATTCGGCGGCCGCCAGGGGTGTCGTCCCCTCCCCCGAACCCCCGGCGGCAGCGCCAGCCGAGCCCGAGCCGGCCCGACGGCCCAAGCGCCCCGTCCGCTCGGCGGCGACGACGCTGCGGGTTCCCCGACCGCTCAAGCGCGCGGTGCGGTTGGTACCGGGTGTGCACTGGTAGCCGGCCGGACCTATCGTTGGCGGCGTGACTGGGTTGGTCTTGAGTGGCGAAATCCCTACGGCGCGACTGCCCGTCTTCGTCGACGTCGACACCGGGGTCGACGACGCGATGGCGCTGGCCTATCTGCTGGCCAGTGCCGATGCCGAGATCGTCGGCATCGCCTCGACCGCGGGCAACGTGCCCGTCGAAGAGGTCTGCGCCAACAATCTGGGACTGCTCGCACTGTGCGGAGCCACCGACATTCCGGTCTCGAAGGGCGTCGAGCGCCCGTTGGCCGCGCCGCTGCGCACCGCCGAGGACACCCACGGGCCAACGGGGCTCGGGTACGCGCGACTGCCCGCCGGCGGCGGCGAACTCACCGACTACGACGCGGCCACCGCCTGGGTGCGCGCCGCCCGCGAACGCCCCGGTGAGTTGATCGGGCTGGTCACCGGCCCTCTGACCAACCTGGCGCTGGCCATGCGCATCGAACCGGGCCTGCCGAGGCTGCTGCGGCGGCTGGTCGTGATGGGCGGCGCGTTCGACTACCGCGGCAACACCACTCCCGTCGCCGAGTGGAACATCTACGTCGACCCCGAGGCGGGCTCGGAGGTCTTCACCGTGTGGAGCGCGGCGTGGGGACTCGACAGACCCACCCACCTCCCAATCGTCTTGGGACTCAATCTCACCGAGAACGTCGCAATGACGCCCGCGATACTCAGCAGGCTCGCGGCCGCCGCTGGCTCCGCGACCACGCCGATGAGTGTTCTCGACGACCGCGGTGCCCGGTCGGCGGCATCCAACCCGCTGATCCGCGTTCTCGAGGACGCGATGCGCTTCTACTTCGAGTTCCACTTCGACCAGGGCGAGGGCTATCTGGCCCATATGCACGATCCGCTCGCCGCGGCCGTGGCGCTTGACCCCGATCTGGTCCTCTACCGGCAAGCGACTGTCGACGTCGAGCTGACCGGCACCCTGACCCGCGGCATGACGGTGGCCGACTGGCGCGGGCACTGGGGCCGACATCCCAACGCGAACATCGGCTTCGAGGTCGACCCTGACGCATTCTTCGAGCGCTTCATCGCGCGGGTCGGCCCGTTCGCCGCGACGCTCGGCTGAACTCTCGACTATTCGTAGACCCCCTCGAGGTACCACTGCCGCTGCCGGTAGCACAGCAGCATCGCCCGGTCGGCGACGTCACCTCCTCCATCCGGCTCCTCGAGCAACACCTGCACTCGCGCCGTCCGACCGGCCTTGCCTGATTTCGCCGTGTCCCACCATCTTTCGTCGACGGGCCACGGTCCTGCCCACCAGCTCAGCCTGCCCGACCTACCGTCTCCGGTGAGGCGCACCGGGTCCGCGGAGAACAGCCCCCGACCGGTCACCCGCACCGGGTTGCCCTCGGCGTCGAGGAGTTCGACCGGGTCGTCGAGCAATACGGTCGGTGACGGTTCGGGGAGTTGCCCTGGCCACGGTTGGCCCGGGTCGGCCCTTGGCACCGGCTCGTCTCCCAATGGCGTGAAGGTGATGCGTTCGGCCGGCCCGCGGCCGCCACTGAGCACCGGCACCTGTACCGACTCCGGGCCGAGTAGGCCTTGCACCCGCACCAGGGCCCGACGGGCACGCAGGCGGTCGTCGTCGCCGGAGGAGCCCCACAACGGCAACTGCAGCGCCGCGGCCGACACCACCTCCACCGGATGCAGACGCAGCGTGACGATCGGGGCCGACGGCCGGTCGTCCGGATTGCGCCGGTTCAGCCAACCGTCGAGCTGCCAGCGCACCCGGTCGGCCGTGGCATCCTCGGTCAGCGGTTCCGCGCACCGCCAAACCCGCTGCATCTCTTCACCATTGGCAGTGACCGCATGGATCGCCAGCCGGGTGCAGCCGACCCCCCTCGACTCCAGGCTGCGGTGCAGCTCACCGGCGAGCGACCGTCCGGCGAAGGCGGCGGCGTCCACTCTGTCGATGGCCGGATCACAGTCCATGACGGCGTCGAGATCCGGCGCCGGCTCCCGGCCCGATGGCCCGCGGGTGGGCTCACCTCGAGCGAACCGGTGAGCGATGATCGCATCGGCGCCGAACCGCGACGCCACGTCGGTGCGCAACAGCGCAGCGAATTGACCAATGTTACGAATTCCCATCCGCCACAACAGATCCGCTAGATCTTCGCGGCCAGGAGCCGCCAGGCTGGGTTCGGTGGCCAGCTGCCGGATCGACAACGCGGCCAGGAAGGACGCATCACCACCGGGCTCGACGATGCAGCCGGCGCGAGCCGCGAACACCGCGGTGGACATTTGATCGGCAATGCCGACCTGACACTCTGCCCCAGCCGCGGCGACCGCGTCGACGAGCCGTTCCGAGGCAGCCTGCTCCGACCCGAAGTAACGGGCCGCCCCGCGGACCGACAACACCAGCAGACCCGGCCGCAGTACCTCCGCACGAGGAACGACCTCGTCCACCGCTGCCGTCACACGCTCGAAGTGACGGGCGTCGCGGCCGGGGTCGGCGGTGACGACGTGGACGTGCGGACAGCGCGCCTGGGCCTCCCTGCGACGCAACCCCCGCCGCACTCCCGCCGCACGGG